>JANOLM010000233.1:0-16794 GCA_031419815.1 Bacteroidia bacterium | reverse complement strand
AAAGTATGCTGCGCAGGATAATGGACGAATAACCCGCAGCAAGCTCCTGCTTTTTTAAGGGGCTTCTTTAAAGTAGGAATTCCGCAGCACAGTTGCTGCTATGGCTGTTGATCCTTCATCAAGTTTAACAAACATATCCCTGCCCGCTCTGATCCGTTTTGCGTTCCTCCATGCGTGGAAAGTGCATTACAGAACCTTCCAAAGCTTTTTACTGTTTTGAGAAAAAAAATAAAGCCTTTCTTACAAAAGAAAGGCTTTAGGGTGAATGACGGGGCTCGAACCCGCGACCTCCAGAATCACAATCTAGCATTCTAACCAACTGAACTACATCCACCATGCAGGCCTACCGACCTTTTTACTTGAGGGTAAGTATTTTGAGGACTGCAAAGTTAGACAGGCTGGGGTAAAATGCAAAAGCGATTCCCTTATTTCCGGTTAAACATCAGTCTCTGCCCTACCGTTGTTTCATCGAATTGGCCATTGATATAAGCAAGATGACCAGAAACAAACGTATGACTTATTCGAGATTTAAAGGTTTGACCTGCAAAAGGAGACCAGCCGCATTTTGCCAGTATATTACTTTTCTCCACTTTCCATGGTTCATTCAAATCCACTAAAACGAGATCTGCAAAATAGCCTTCGCGAATGAATCCTCGCTTTTCAATTTGAAAAAGAATGGCTGGATTGTGACACATCTTTTCCACTACTTTCTCAAGGATAATTTTACCCTGATGATAAAACTCCAACATGGCAACTACGCTGTGTTGAACGAGTGGCCCCCCCGAAGGCGCCTTGAAATAGGTGTTTTGTTTTTCTTCCCACGTATGCGGGGCGTGGTCTGTGGCAATTACATCAATGCGATCTTCCAGCATCGCATTAAAAACCGCTTGTCTGTCTTGCTTTGTTTTAATTGCCGGGTTCCATTTGATAAGCATGCCTAGCCGTTCATAATCTTCATCACAGAACCAGAGGTGATGAATGCAAGCTTCAGCCGTAATTTTCTTTTGACTTAACGGAACAGAATTATCAAAGAGCTCTGTTTCGCGAGCAGTGGAGATATGCAAGACATGCAAACGGGTTCCATTCTTTTTAGCTAGGCCAACTGCAAAAGAGGATGATAAATAGCAAGCCTCATGCGATCGTATAGCGGAATGAAATTTCAAGGGGATGTCTTCGCCATACTTTGCCTTAAATTCATCTGAATTTTTTCGGACAGTAGTTTCATCTTCGCAATGTGTTGCTATGAGTGACGGAAAGGTCGAAAAGAAACTCTCTAACGTTTTCGGATCATCGACCAAATGGCTACCTGTAGAAGAGCCCATGAATATCTTAAGTCCGCAGATTTTTTTAACATCCGTCTTTAGAACTTCTTCAAGGTTATCATTTGAGGCTCCCATGAAGAAAGAATAATTTGCCAATGAGTTTTGTGAGGCGATATGGTATTTATCTTCCAATAATTGCTGCGTGAAAGCAGGCGGTACTGTATTGGGCATTTCCATAAAACTTGTAACGCCTCCTGCTACAGCCGCTTTAGATTCAGTGTAAATGGTTGCCTTATGTGTAAGCCCCGGTTCACGAAAATGCACCTGGTCATCAATTGCTCCCGGCATTAAAATTTTTCCGGTAGCATCTATTAAATTATCTGCTGATTGCGATTGAAGGTCTTTTCCAATTTTTTCAATGAACTGCCCTTGGATCAAGACATCTCCTTCGAAAACTTTTCCTTCGTTTACAATTTTGGCATTTACAATTAAAGTAGACATTCAATTCAGGACTTTAGGTTACAAACAATCACAATCTTTAAAATCAGTGCCAATCGCCCTCCTAAAGAGTACTATTTAGCATTCGCTCCAATATGGTGGTGTTGGCCGCTAATTCCAAGAGGTATCTGCTAAAGAGTTAAGTTATCTAAGTAATGAGTGAAATAGTATCTTCGCACGTAAAGATAAAATATCTGTGGATCCTAATCAGTCGGCCTGGGCGCAATTCAATTTTAACAAGCAGTTGCTTACCGCGATTGAAGAATCAGGATTTTTGTCGCCAACGGAAGTGCAACGAAAATGTATTCCCTTAATCATGGGTGGGCAAGAAGTAATTGGTGTTGCCCAAACGGGTACTGGGAAAACCGCAGCGTATTTGTTGCCGGTTTTTATGAAGGTGCGATATGCGCAAGGAAAAGATCCACGGGCTTTAGTACTGGTTCCAACGAAAGAACTTGCTATTCAAATTGCAGACCACGCAAAGGCACTTGCAAAATATGCAGACTTGAGAATTGTGGCAATCTATGGAGGTGTTGGCCCTAAAACTCAGATTGAAATTTTAGAGGCTGGAGTAGATGTAGTGATTGCAACCCCCGGTCGCTTTATGGAACTCTATTTAAAGAAAAGGCTGGTAACAAAACAAATTAAAACACTGGTTTTGGATGAGGCCGACCGCATGATGGAGATGGGTTTCATGCGACAGTTAAAACAAATATTTGAAGTAATTCCAAGTAAGCGCCAGAATTTGCTTTTCACCGCTACCTTTCCGGAGAAAGTTGAAAATCTATCCAAAGATTTTTTAGAATTTCCTATCAAGGTGGAAGTGACACCAGAGGTAATGGCTGCCAGCCAGGTGGAGCAACAGGTATATCACATTCCAAATTTGAAAACGAAAATTAATTTTATAGAACATCTATTGGCAGACAAAGAAGATTTCTCGCGTGTTTTAATTTTCACGCGTTCAAAGGAAACTGCCGATAATGTGTTTAAATACATCGATCGTAAAAATTTAGGACCCGCACGTGTCATCCATTCCAATAAAGGTCAGAACACCCGTATTAATGCCATGAATGAATTTAAGGATGGGAAACTTCGCGTGCTGGTTTCAACGGACGTTTCATCGCGGGGAATAGATGTTACGGGCGTTTCGCATGTGATTAATTTTGATGTGCCCATTGTATATGATGATTATATTCACAGGATCGGGCGAACGGGACGAGCACTTGCCATTGGCAAAGCCATAACATTGGCCAATGAGTCCGAATTGTTTCACCTTAAAAAAATCGAAAAATTGATTCGTGAAAAAATTAAAGTGAAGAAACTACCTGCTGAAGTAGAAATAGCAGAAACCCAAAAAGACGAAGCCAAGGTAATGGCAAGGGAAATCGACCGTCAAAAAAGATTGGCCGACCCTGAATTCCGAGGGGCATTTCACGATCGAAAAAGAAAATGACGAGATTTATATTTCTTTCTTTCGCTGTTGTCCTTTTTAACATTTCCATAGCACAGGTTTCGAATAACAACATTAAAAACCGGGTCGACCTTAAGCTAAACGCAGATCCTACTATTTCTTCCACTGCTCAATCGAATGTGGAGTGGTCTTGTATAAACAAAGCTTTGACTAATAAATGTATCGTCTATCATAACGACCAATGGTTTAATTTTTCAGTACCGTTTGCTAGTACATATTTCATAAATTTCACCGGACAAAAATGTCGCGATATGCGCGGGCTTCAGTTGATTATCATTGAAGGCAATCCCTGCGAGACAAAGACTTATCGGATTCTTTATTGCATTTCTCAAATTCGGCAAGATGATGTATTCGTACAATTGGATTCTTTGAAACCTAAAACCCAATACCTATTAAACATTGACGGCTTTCTGGGAGACTTTTGTGAGTTCGGAATTCAAATTAGCGAGAAGCCAAACGGCTTACCACGAATCTACCAACCGCTGGATACTATAAAGGTGCAACGCACCCTCAAAGGCCGATTGGTTAATCTAGCCTGGGTAGTGAGCGAAGATAAGATTGATCAATTCCATTCCTTTAAAATTTATCGCGCCAAGCCAAACGCCATCAAATCAGATCTTATACAAGAGCAAACTGTTTCCAGAAATAGCTATGGGGCTTACATTCTTAATTATACTGCATCAGATTCTCTTCAAAACGAAGGAACATATATTTACCGGATACTAGGCATTCAAACACAAACACAATTTCCATTTCTTTTGGCTACTGAAGTTATTACATATTCTGAACCTCAATCAAAAGATCCATTACAAAGAAGTGTAAAACTTAATCTCGCCTTTAAAGACAAGACACTATTCAAATTATTAGTGTACGATGAGGCTACCCACTCCTTGCTAAAGAAACAAATCGCAGAGTTTGACCTGACCCGAGATCACCCTTATGAAGTTGACCTTAGTGAATTTATCGATCAGGGTTCAAAAGAATTTATGATCCTTGTATCTGATGCTGATGCGCGTGAAGCTTTGCAGTTTTACTATAAAGTGGATGGCCATGGTCGGCTCATCCAGGAATAGTCTTATCAATCGACTTCTCCTGTCTCTTGATCCTGTTAAAGGCTTCAATAGACTGCATCTTTGTTCCATAATGAAGGCTTGCATTTATTTCATAGCCATATAACAAAACAATGGTGAGTAATTGTATCCACACCATTAGTGCTATTAGCGCTCCTATAGAACCATACACTTTATTATAACTCCCAAAATTAGTGACGTAATACGAGAACCCGTACGAAATGCCAAGCCCTGCCAGGGTAGCCAAAAGCGAGCCGATGGAAAAGAAACTCCAATTGTAGTGAACAGCCGGTCCAAAATAATAAATGGCAGAAACGGTAAAAAAGAAAACGATAAAGATTACCAAAAAGCGAAGAATCAGGATGAAATAGATCGTATAGTTATCCAAATCAAGATGACTGAAATCTGAAATATGCTCTGTTCCATAGTTGATGATTACCTGACCCACTACTAATAGAATTACGGCAAGGAAAAGTACGAGCGCCAACATCAGTGTCAGGCCAATAGCAGTAAGCCTCATTTTAATAGCACTTCTTCTATCCACCGTGCGATAGCAGGCATTGAATGAACGCATAAGGGCCATCATACCATTAGTGGCTAAGTACAGCGCAAACACGAAACCAAACGTGAGTAAGCCTCCGCGTTGGTTGTTTAAAATATCTAACACCGTTGAAGACACTACATCGTACATGCTTGGCGGCATCATTTCTCCAAGAAATTCCATAATGCTTGTCGTGGTAACCTCCGGAAAATAAGTGGAGATATAAGGTATGATGGTGAACAGAAAAATGATGGTTGGGAAAATCGCGAGGATGAAGTTATAAGACACGCCATTGGCCCTGTCCATTATTTCATCTTCCTGAATATTGTGCGCAAATATTTTGAGAAACCTGTACAAAGAGAGATTATCAAAACGCTTGAACCGGATGCGCTTCAGCCAGTTCCTGCTGGTGCGGGCAGACGAAAATTGAAGGATTCTTTTGCGGGTGACGTATTTCATCCGAAGAACGGCTCTAAAACTTTTTGAAAAACTTCCGGTGGCCGGCAGGGTCTTCCATCATTTTTTTTTACGAAGGCAAGTAGGGTCTCACCCTGATGGATCAATTTGCCCAGGCCATTAAAGATTTCATACTCAAACGTAATTTTTACACTTGGCTTTGTGCGAATGGTGGTGATAATTTTTAGGAGGTCATCGTACAAAGCTGGCAAAATGAATTTCGATTTATTCTCCAGCACCGGCATCATTACGCCCATCTCTTCAAGTTCCTTATAGGTAAGCCCGAGCTGGCGCAAACTTTCTACCCTGGCTACCTCATAATACATCGCATAGTTTCCATAATATACATAACCCATCTGATCTGTCTCACCATAGCGTACACGAACGTGGGTCTCAGAAGTATACATGTTTATTTTTTCTTGGCTGCCCTTCCCTTCTGTTGTTCTATAGTCAATGCCGTCTGATACTTTCTCGCATTCTTTGAATGCTCTGTAAGCGTCCCCGCAAAATTATGATAACCTGAAAAGTCTTCCCGGGCACACATATAAATATAATTGTGATTCGCGTAATCGAGCACCGCTTCTATTATAGCAATCCTTGGCATATTAATTGGGCCAGGAGGAAGACCGGTGTGCGTGTACGTATTGTAGGGTGAGTCAACTTCTTTATGTTCATTCAGTACTCGCTTAAGGGTAAAATCACCCACAGCGAATACTAAAGTAGGATCCGCTTGCAGCGCCATATCTTTTTTCATACGATTAATATACAAGCCTGCAATAATTGGTGCCTCATCTTGCTTCACCGTTTCGGCCTGGACAATCGAAGCAAGGATTGAAACTTCTATTGGCGTAAGCTCAATTTTCTTTGCACTTTCCAACCGCTTTTCATTCCAGAATTTCTTGTACTCTGTGCGCATGCGTTCCACCAACCCTTCGGGCAATACATTGAAATACACTTCGTATGTGTTGGGCAAGAACATGCATAAAATTGTTTCTTTGGTAAAGCCTTCATTATTGGTTGCTACAAATTCATCTAAGGCTTCGTAAAATTCACCTGAGCTAACCCCCGTATTTTTTGTGATCTTATCGCCCAATTCACTCAGTAGCCTGACATGGGTAAATGTAATATTCACCGGTTCCTGAATGCCAGCTCTTAAAACACGTATAGCCGCTACGTTGGTCATGTTTCTTTCCAGCAAATAGCGGCCTGGCTTGATCTCTTTATCATAATCCATGAGCCGAGCTAAAAAACTAAAAGAGACGAAATCATTTACAAATCTTCCTTTCGCAAGATCTTCCTGTACTTGTCTGTACGTGTATCCGTTTCGCACAATAAACATTTGATCCTCTCTGTCCACCAGAACATTAGGGGTATACACAATCTGATAACCATAATAAACAAAGGTGATCAACAGAACCGAACAAACGAGGTAGACGGCAAGCTTTACTTTGGGTACTTCTTTCATAACTTAAGTTTCAAAATTACGAAAATGACAACATAATTTAAGGGCTAAAGTAATGAAGGGTTAGTGATTTAATTGAATTAATTTGCAGATGTGGCCGCTGAATTTTTAAAGATACATCTCCAAAACCCGGAAGCCCGCAAGATCAGCCGTGTGGTTGACGTGCTGAACAATGGGGGGATAATCATATACCCTACCGACACTATCTACGGAATTGGATGTGACCTTATGAACCGCAGGGCAGTGGAACGACTTTGTCAAATAACGGGAGTCAAGCCTCAAAAAATGAACTTGTCTTTTATTTGTTATGACCTGAGCCATATCTCAAAATATGCGCAAGGAATAGACACGCCTGCATTCAAAATTTTAAAAGCATCATTACCAGGTCCATTCACTTTTATTTTTGAATCGAGTACGAATGTTCCAAAAATTCTTGGCGTAAACAAAAAGACAGTAGGCATTCGAATACCCAATCACCCTATTCCATTGGAGATTGTAAAATTGCTAGGCAACCCACTGGTCACTTCGTCAATCAAAGACGATGATGTAATAAAAGAATATACAACGGATCCTGAAGAAATTTTTGAAGACTTCAAGCATATAGTAGAATTGGTAATTGATGGAGGAGCAGGCGGAAATATTCCTTCTACAATTATAGATTTTACTGGAAGCGAGCCAGAAGTAACACGGCAGGGTCTTGGCAATTTCAATTTTTAATTTGACTTCAGCACATTACGCATTCATCGCATCAACTATTAATACCTGCAATCTATCAACAGTCTAACTTCAACAATTACACATTAATCCTTCAGCACTTTGACAGCTCTTATTGAACTCCAATTTTTGCCCTCGCTGGAATATTTCTGTGCTATACAAAAATCCGATCAAATTGTTCTGGAAAAACATGAACACTACGTTAAACAAAGTTATCGCAACCGGTGTTATATTAATACTTCGCAAGGAGTAGGAATGCTCACCATACCACTCACTGAAAAGCGGGGAAAAGTTTCAATAAAAGATGTGCGGATAGACTATTCCTCAAAATGGCAAAACAACCAGTGGCGCACTCTTCAATCGGCCTACAAGAACGCCCCATTCTTCGAACATTATGAAGAGGATCTGCACAAACAAATCAATCATGGCCATCCGTTTCTCTTTGATTTAAATCGTTCTTTGCTGTCATTCTGTCTGAAATCATTGAAGTCAAATGTGATACTTTCGGAAAGTGTGGCGTATGAAGAAAAGCCCGATCCCACTATTCAAGACTTGAGATCAGTAATTCAGGCAAAAAAGCCATATTCGGAACGCTCTATTTACAAACCCATTCCCTACCAACAGGTTTTTGGCAACATGTTTGTTCCTAACCTGAGTCTCATTGATTTATTGTTTTGCCAGGGCCCCGATGCGAGGCGCGTGATACAGGCTTCGCAAGTAACCGATTGAACAAATAAAAATAAGTTGTTGTTAAAGTTGAGTATTAATGTGAATATGTATAATCTCGTCATCGGTAGTTGTGCTTTGAATAATCAGTCTTAAAACTTTACATTTACAATTATCCTGGAACATGGCAAATATGGAAGCTAAATTTTCTAACCGCGTAAAGGAAGTTATTTCCCTAAGTAGGGAAGAGGCCTTGCGGTTAGGGCACGATTATATTGGCACGGAACATCTTCTCTTAGGCATGGTTCGGGAAGGAGAAGGTGTGGCGGTAGGTGTTCTGAAAAAACTCGGAGTTCCACTGGATGAATTGCGCGGAGAGATAGAAAAAATTTCAAAAGGAACGGCCACGCACGAAATCAAAAACCTGGCAAATATCCCGCTCACACGAGCTTCTGAGAAAGTATTGAAAATTACTTATCTGGAAGCTAAAATTTTTAAGGCTCAACTTATTGGCACAGAACATCTGTTGCTTTCCATCTTACGCGATCCTGATAATCTTGCAACCCAAATCTTAAACAAATTTGATGTGGCTTACGATGTTGTAAAAGAAATGCTCGAATACCAGCACGAGCAACCCACGGCATCATCTGATACTGATGATCCCGATGATGATTCTTCCAAAATGTTTGGCGCGGCTCCTGGCTCTGGTGGACAGGGGAAGGAAAAGAAAAGCATTGAGAAATCGCGTACACCAGTTCTTGATAATTTTGGCCGAGACTTAACCAAGATGGCCGAAGACAACAAACTGGATCCTATCGTTGGCCGCGAAAAAGAAATTGAACGTGTGGCTCAGATCCTGAGCCGCAGAAAAAAGAATAACCCTATTTTAATTGGCGAGCCTGGTGTTGGTAAAACAGCTATTGCTGAAGGCCTTGCCCTGCGCATCATTCAGAAAAAAGTTTCGCGTGTATTATTTGGCAAACGTGTAGTGACACTCGATCTGGCATCTCTTGTTGCCGGCACAAAGTATCGTGGACAGTTTGAAGAACGTATGAAAGCCGTGATGAATGAATTGGAGAAATCTTCGGATGTCATTCTCTTCATTGATGAACTTCATACCATTGTAGGAGCCGGTGGTGCCTCGGGCTCATTGGATGCCTCTAATATGTTCAAACCAGCATTGGCCCGCGGGGAAATTCAATGTATTGGTGCCACCACCTTAGATGAATATCGTCAGTACATTGAGAAAGATGGCGCACTGGCGCGCAGGTTTCAGGTGGTGATGGTGGATTCAACTACAGTTGAAGAAACTATTCAGATTTTAGACAACATAAAAGAAAAATACGAAGATCACCATCACGTGAGCTATACAAAAGAAGCCATTAATGCCTGCGTGAAACTTTCAGACCGTTATATTAGTGATCGCTTTTTGCCAGATAAAGCTATTGATGTTTTGGATGAAGCGGGGGCGCGTGTTCACATTAACAACATTCACGTACCAGAAGATATTGTAAAATATGAAGAGGCAATTGAGGATGTGAAGAAAGAAAAAAACCGCGTGGTGAAAAGCCAGAAGTACGAAGAAGCTGCCCAACTTCGCGACAAAGAAAAGAAGTTGATTGAGCAACTTGATATTGCCAAAGCTAAATGGGAAGAAAAAACCCGTACTGAAAAATATACCGTTACAGATGATAATGTTGCCGATGTGATCGCGATGATGACGGGCATCCCCACTAACCGAATTGCTCAAAAAGAAAGCAATAAATTACTGGGCATGTCCGAAGAACTTAGCGGAAAAGTGATTGGGCAGGAAGAAGCAATAAAAAAATTAACAAAGGCAATTCAGCGCACACGCGTAGGATTAAAGGATCCAAAAAAACCTATTGGGTCTTTTATTTTCCTTGGTCCTACAGGAGTAGGTAAAACAGAACTTGCAAAGATTCTAGCGCTATATCTCTTTGATAAAGAAGATGCACTGGTGAGAATTGACATGAGCGAGTACATGGAAAAATTCTCGGTATCGCGGCTTGTTGGGGCACCTCCTGGATACGTGGGTTACGAAGAAGGTGGACAACTCACTGAGAAAGTAAGACGGAAGCCATACAGTGTAATATTGCTAGATGAAATAGAGAAAGCCCATCCAGATATATTTAATATTCTTCTGCAAGTATTAGACGATGGAATTCTAACGGATGGATTGGGAAGAAGAGTGGACTTCCGAAACACCATCATTATCATGACTTCGAATATTGGAGTGCGCGACTTGAAAGATTTCGGTTCAGGAATTGGTTTCGCTTCAAAAACCAAGCAAGCCAATGAAGAAGAGCAAATGAAAAGCACGATTCAAAATGCATTGAAGCGTGTGTTCTCTCCCGAATTTCTCAACCGCCTGGATGATATAATTATTTTCAACTCATTGCAGCGTGAGCACATACATAAGATCATAGATATCAGCCTTGGTAAATTATTTAAACGTATCACTGCCCTTGGCTACACGGTTGAACTTTCTGACAAAGCAAAAGATTTCCTTGCCGAGAAAGGCTATGATCACCAGTTTGGGGCAAGGCCATTGAACCGGGCTATTCAAAAATATCTTGAAGACCCAGTTGCCGAAGAGATCCTGAAAGGTGAAGTAGTAGAAGGAGGCACCATTCTGGCGGATTATGAGGGGACAGGTGAAGAACTAGTTATTAAAGTGAAAAAGGCCAAAGCTTCCTCGAAGGAAAAAAAGGAGTAGTCTACTGCACAATGACTTTGAAGGGCGGTATACAACTGCCCTTTTTTTTGTTTCAGCCAATACTGAGTTTTATTAGTGTTCGTGATTCCGGCAATAATTTTCATCAGCTTTACAGAAGCAAAGGATAGAAAAACAAGAAAATTATGAGACAACTTATAACATTGATACTTTTAGTTGGGTCATCAGCAGTCTTTGGACAATTTGGTATAAATATTCATCAGACCAATTTGCCATTTGTTGGACTGACTTATGAAATAAAAGATAAGCTAAGACCCGAATATTTTAAGAGGCAGTTGGGGGATTAGGTATAGATTTATTAAAGAGACTAATTAAACCGCACATAAACTCTATGAAAAATCTTGTAAGGAACGTACTATTTCCATTTGTACTGCTTTTTTTTTCCAACCAAACAACCTTAGCTCAGGTATATTTTAATCCTGATGCTTTAACTTCACGGGAAAACAATTTTTACATCGGCATAGCTTCAGGAGTAGAGAGTTTTACGGGCATGATAGGACTATCTTTAGAAGCAAAAGTTGCTAAGCATTTTGCCTTGTATGCAGGTGCCGGAGTAGGCGGTTGGGGATATAAAGTATCTGGTGGAGTTAAGTTGTATAAGGGATTTCCTTACAGATGGGCATACTGCGGTAGTTTTTCTTATGCTTCGGGTTTAAAGGATTTCAAAGTTAGAATGGAAACTGCATCTGGATCTCGTGAAGTGCTAATGGATCTTCTGCCTTGCCAGACGTTTAACTTGTCGGCACAACATCATTGGAAAATAGGAAATGGCAGTAATCGTTTCAACATTGAATTTGGCCTATCGTTCCCCTTTACAAAAAATGCGTATACCATTAAGGATGGCTCTGTGTTAACGTCAGAATCGACTATGGTCATGAAAATCCTTCAACCAGGCGGATTAATGGCAGGGATTGGATTTTCTTTTGGAAAATAGTAGAAACAAAGTTTAGCTGGCGGGCATTAATACCCTCCTGAATATTTCCTAACAAACCACTCTGTGGTGATCAGCGCAAGCAATAAAAAGAAAACCCATTTAAGATTAATTAAAGAGTTAAACGATTTATCAGAATGGATCAGACTTTTCATTTTTGTTTGCGATACTTCCTCGCCCAATTTGGCCATATCCTTAACCTCATAAAATTTTCCACTTGTCTGGGCAGCCATCTTTCGCAACAGGCCGAAGTCGGCTGTCAGATTTTGTGCTTCAATATTTTGTGCGGCCACTAAAAATTCACCTCGTACTTCTTCTAGCTTGCCGGCCTTATTGGGAGTTGAACCGCCAACTTGTGTTGTAGCTTTGTAGCGATATACCCCTTCCTTTAAACTTCCAATACGATAACGAGAGCTACCTGTGCCTGTAACATAATCATATTGCTTTGTCTTCCCTTCTTCATCGCGCAATTCGATGTCAATTTTATTTCCATAGACTTGTTCATACAGATCATTGTACACCTGACTTTCAAAAACAACAGGCTCAGTATCGGTAAACTCATTTTGTAAAGGAAAGCTTTTGAACTTCCGCTTGTCTTCTTTGGTGCTGAGATACTGAATCAATTTTCCAAAGACTTCATCAAACGCTTCTGTCTTTTCGTTTTCTGAAAACTCGTTGAGTCGCCAGCGCCATAGGCCATCACCAAGTATTACCCCCACTTTGCGATTGTTTTCATTCAAGCTAAGGATTAGAGGGCGCTCTGTTGCCACACTGCCAATACGCTGATACAACAAAATTTGCGCATTTGCAGGAAATACGAATTTCCCAAATGGAACAGCCGCGGGAGGATAACGCGAAAAGATTCCGTTGATGTTTTCCGAGAAACCAAAATCTCTGAACTGTGAATTGATTAATGGAGTTACATCGTCCCACTGACCAATGCTTTCAAATGTCAGGGGAATTCCTACAGCAGACAATTGACGAAGATTAGTTTTGTATCCAATCATTACGAGAAGAGCTGTATTATTTTTATAAAATTGAGAGAATAAACTATTGGTTTTTCCATCACTATCCATCACTTGTTGAAAGATGACCAGATCAGGCTGGTCAAGCTGCTCAACTGTCGCTTCTTTAACTCCCGGAATATGAAGGATAAACTCATAGTTGGAATTTTTCTCAATTACCGATCTCACTGCTTTTATATCAGGATGAGGAGATGGAGCAACAACCAAAATTTTCTTCTTCCCTTCTACGACATCAATGTATGCGCTTGCCCTATTATTCCGCTTATTTATTTCTTGTGAAAGAAGCTCAAGAACAACATCATAGCGCTGAATACCTTTTTCTTTAGCCTCCAACTGAAAATCAAAATCCAGGAGTTGCTTGTTCCCTGAATTTTTCTGCTGACGACTTATTAATTTCCCCGACTGAAAGACGGACACATTTACCTCCTGATTTTGTAAACCTTTTATCAACGCTTCAACCCTTAGCGGAAATCTATTCCCCTGATAGGCAATTTTATTGTAAGCCAGATTTTTTAGAACTAGATCCACCCGATCTGATGTATCGCCCACGCCCACGGTGTACATAGGAATTCTCAGAAGATTATAAAGTGGAGAGGAACCTGAATTATAGATCCCGTCTGAAATCAAGGCCATGCCCGCAAGGTTCTTACCTTCATAGTCTGCGACAACTTCCTTAATAGCTCCTGCCAAATCTGAATTGCGATGAGTATAGGAAATAATTTCAGGCTCATCGTTTGCCAGGTTTCTTTGGGTAACCTCAAATCCCTCATCTGTCAGTCTTGTCTCAACAGAGTTTAGTTCCAGTTGAATAGCCTGACGCTGCGCAGAGTCAACTATTTCCTTTACAGAAAGGGAGTTATCTACTAGCAAAACAAAAGCGGGTTTTTCAAAAATAGTATTGGTGAGTTTAAGAATGGGGCCTAATAAAAGAATGGCTAAAAAAGTAACGAGTGCTGCCCGGAGCACAAAAAGTGATTGGTTGGTAAGCTTGTTCCAGGGATGCTTGGCCTTATATAATAAATAACCATAGCCTAATCCTGCTGCAACGCATACTATAATAAAAGCAGGAGAAGATTCAAATAGGAGTCGTTGCATAGTTCAGTTTCAAGTCTCTGGTTTCAGGTTTTAATACTTGTATTTATCGCCCCACAATTTCTTCAAATAATTCCTTAACTCCTCTTCTCGCGGATTATTACCGGGGTCATAAAACTTTGTTCCCTTAATCTGATCGGGTAAAAATTCCATCTCGGCAAAATTGCCTGAAAAGTTATGGGCGTACTGATACCCTTTGCCATAATCCAAATCCTTCATGAGCTTGGTTGGCGCATTGCGAACTGTTAACGGCACAGAAAGATCGCCAGTTTCATTTACCATCTTTAAGGCTTTATCAATAGCCACGTAACTTGCATTACTTTTTGGAGAGCTTGCTAAGTAAATCGCACACTGCGAAAGAATAATCCTGGCCTCGGGGTAGCCAATAACATCCACCGCTTGAAATGTATTTGTAGCCATTATTAAGGCGGTTGGATTAGCATTGCCTATATCCTCTGAGGCGAGAATCACCATTCTGCGCGCAATGAATTTAACATCTTCACCGCCTTCAATCATACGGGCCAGGTAATACACTGCAGCATTAGGATCGCTTCCCCGAATGGATTTTATGAAAGCCGAAATAATATCATAATGCTGTTCACCACTTTTGTCATAAATAGCAATTCTCTTTTGAGCAACATCAATCACCATGTTATCTGTTATTTCAATATCTGTTGCCACAGACTCACTAATTAATTCAATCAAGTTTAGAAGTTTGCGGGCATCGCCCCCCGAGATATTAAACAAAGCCTGATGCTCCTTTATAGTGATATTCCTTTTCCTCAGTTCGGTGTCTTTCCTCAATACCTGATCAACAAGTTTTAGAAGATCTGCTTCTGTCAAGGGCTTCAGGTTATATACCTGACATCTTGAAAGCAAAGCGGAGTTTACTTCGAAGGAAGGGTTTTCTGTAGTGGCCCCAATTAAGGTGATCGTGCCTTTTTCCACAGCTCCCAACAAAGCATCTTGCTGCGATTTATTAAACCGATGAATTTCATCGATAAACAAAATAGCTCTGTTGGTGTGTTTGGCTTTCTCTATAATCTCACGGACATCTTTTACACCGGCACTGACGGCACTAATAACATGAAATGGACGCTTCACTTCATTGGCAATGATGTTTGCGATCGTTGTTTTTCCCACGCCCGGAGGTCCCCACAAAATCATGGAGGGAACATTGCTAGTAGCAATTGCCTTCCTGATAATTCCATTGGATCCCACCAAATGCTCCTGCCCTATAAGATCCTCCAATCTGGAAGGTCGCATGCGTTCGGCTAATGGGGGAAGAGAATTTGTCAACATTTTTAGATCATCAATAAGACCATTATGGATTGGATCGACTAAATCCAAAAAAAAAACAAAAATAATTTTCTGCTACATCTAATGCCGGTTCATTTAAAGTTTTTTCAAAACTTCAATTGTCTTGTCCAACATACGATCATCGAAATCAAGATGAGTGACCAATCGTATTTGCGCTGGGCCGAACGCAAGAGCCTTGATATTATGCTGGGCAAGTTTGGACAAAAATATTTCTGGGGTGGTACCATTCAATTCAAAAATGATGATATTGGTATCCACCGGCATAACCGATTTTACAAACGATAAAGTAGACAGTGCTTTACCCAAGGTTTTGGCACGGCCATGATCTTCTTTCAAACGGGAAATATTATTTTCCAGTGCATACAGCCCAGCAGCCGCAATAAATCCTGCCTGCCGCATTCCACCCCCAAAAACTTTTCGCATCCTTCGGGCTTTTGATTCAAATTCCTTTTTACAAAGCAGGACTGATCCAACAGGTGCGCCTAAACCTTTTGATAGGCAAATGGAAATGGTGTCAAAATATTTTCCGTATTCCCTGGAGTCATCTCCTGTCTCTGTAATGGCATTGAAAAACCGGGCGCCATCTAAATGCATTGAAAGCCCTCTGCTTCGTGCAAACTGACTGATGGAAACAATTTGATTCAGGGCATAATAGCTTCCAGCTTCTCTCACCACAGTATTTTCCAGCGCCACTACAGAAGTCTTAGGATAATGTACATCATCGCTGTTGATGCCTGCACTGATATCTTCTATGGACAACAGACCCCGATTTCCATCTAACAATTTCACACTCACATTACTGTTACCCATTAGGCCACCGCCTTCGTATTTATAAATGTGTGAACCTTTATAACAGATTACTTCATCGTAGGGCTGGGTAAGTATTTTAATCCCAATTTGATTCGTCATAGTGCCCGAAGGACAGTAGATGCCCGCCTCCATGCCTAACAATGCTGCACATTTTTTCTCTAGCTTTTGTACTGTTGGGTCTTCTCCAAATACATCATCTCCCACTTCCGCTTGCAGCATGGTTTGCAACATTGCCGCTGTGGGTTTTGTTACCGTGTCGCTTCTCAGATCAATCATCATAACTCAAAATAAAAGACCGTTAAAATACGAAATTATTAGGGACGCCTAATAAATGTTTGACAGGGGGTAAGAAGAGAAGGGCTACCTCATACGAATATGGGATTACCAACAAAGAGAGTGGTGTCGCGTAAGCATTGGCACATTGGAAGAGATGAAAGGATTTGTGAAGGCGTTTGATGAGGTGGTGGCGTAAGAAGAAAGCTTGCGAAACTTACAAAAAAAAACTCTACGCTTGCTGATTTACAAAATCCCTAAAATGGATTTCACAACTTCTTCAGACACACGCTCTGCGAAAGAAAGCGCACCGCTTACCGTACCGGCATCTCCTTTAGTATCGGTAGCTTCGCCTGCAAAGAAAAGTTTGTTGTTCACAGGTTTACTAAGTGCCAAGCGATCATTGGCAGTTGCGCTTGCCAATGGATAAGAATATCCTCCTTTAATG
>JANOLM010000232.1:0-5127 GCA_031419815.1 Bacteroidia bacterium | reverse complement strand
TTTCAACGGTTCCTTTTGCGGGGCACAAGCCACTAATCTTGATAGGACAGATCCTGCTACCAGCGCAGTTGAAGTTTTGAGGAATGCTCTTTTATCCATGCTGATACTTTTTAAGGTGGATGTTCAAGGTATAATATCACTAAAAAAATGACAGCGGATTTTTTGCAGGAATGTGTGTTACATTCATCCCAGGTAATTTTTCATTTAACCACTTTGCCATGAAATCCGAACCAGGTTCTTCACTGTCGGCATGCCCCATGACAACTAATGAAATGCGTTGACCAGTCATTCTCGCATCGCGGATGTATTCGGGTATTTCCCATTCCTGAACTTCTCCTCCTAACACAAGATCAGGTTTTTCACTTGCGATGACGGGGATGATACGGCTACCGCTGTTAAAGCCAGGGTTGAATAAAATTTTCTTACACGACTGCGAAAGATCGCCTATGTATCGCACTGTTGATATTCCCAATTTGTCCTTGATGTGTTCAATCAACTTTTTCAACGTTATGTCCGGGATGACAACCAAATGATTAGTATTTGGATTAAAATATTTTTCCCAACCCAATCTGGCGATAACACCCGACTTTACTCCATCTGGAAAATGACTATGCACATAATCATGGTTTCTCCAGATCGCAATATTGTGCTTGCTTAATAGGTCTGCCTTAAAACGATACACGTTATCCTTTTCAAGCCAATCAGTCGCATCCAAATGATTATAAAAAGTGGGTTCATGAGCAATAATAAAATTTGCGTTCAAGTCAATGGCTTTTTTTATCACCTCCAGGGTAGCGAACATAGTGGTAACAATGCCGGTTACTTTGATATCACGATTACCCGATTTTAAAGTATCTACTGTATTCGCGATGGGTGCACCTGGTACAGCGCTTATAAATAAATCCATGATTTGACCCACCGTTAAGGATTCGGTGGGGTATCCTCGTGCCAAACTTCCAATCGGGGAAGATAAAATCAACGCAGAGCCTGCTGCTAGTGTCGTTGAAGTCTTTAGGAATGCTCTCTTATCCATACTAAATTAAATATTTGTCTTAAAACATACGGTGAGGTTATCCGTTTCCATTTCGACACCCAAATATTAGGATCTCCTTAAGCAATGCCTAATTAGCATTAGAGTTTGGGATTTCGATTTCAAATGTTGTTGACAGCTCAAATTCAGATTCCACCTTAATTGTGCCATTCAATTTTGAAATCGTTTCTTTTGCAATATAAAGTCCAAGTCCTGACCCTTTCGCTATTTCCGATGCCCTATAAAACATAGCGAATATTTTGTCCATGTGCTTCTTTTCAATACCAATGCCATTATCGGAAAATCTGATCCAGGCTTTCCCTGCTGATGTTCTAATGTAAATGGAAATGTAAGATGACTCTTTTTGGAAATCCTGATATTTGATGGAATTGGAAAACAAATTATTCAGAATAATTTCAATTCGCGCCTGATCAGAATAGAAGGAGACTTCATCCTGTATTTCCAAAATAACCTTCAGCCGTTCATACTCTTTGATTGACTTCAGGTTATTTTGTACCCTCTCAATAAGTTCAGGAAAATTGATTTTATGAACATTGACTTCTATTCTTGAATTTCTGGAGTAATCCAGAATATCTTTTATAAATCCATCCAAACGATTTACACTGCCACGAATCATCTCTAGATATCCTTTTTGGGTAGCCGAAGGGCTTTCCATCTCCGCGATATTAATGAGGCCTAGTATGGAGGCCAATGGAGCCCGCAAATCATGCGACACACTGTACACAAATCGATCAAGTTCGTGATTTGTTTTCTGCAATTCTTCAAACTGATTTTTTAGTCTAAATTCTGCTCGTTTTATTTCGTCAATGTTGGTTGCATTACTTACTACACCGAATATGATTTCATCCTTATCATACGCAGGCATGTAAACCACTCGCCACCAAACCTTTTTTCCTGTTTCCATATTTGGAACGGCAAACTCACTCTGGCTTGTTTCTCCAAGTAGTGCGTTCTTCAAGAATTTTGTAATAAGAGGGCGCACCTCAGGAAAGATTAAGTCAGTATAGAATTCACCCTGCGAAATTGACCTGCCATAAATATTTTTGACAAGCTCATTGGCCGAAGAATTAGAGGCAAGTACTTCAAAATTTTTACCGAGTAGAACGCTAGCATCAGGAGTGCTGCGAAAGAAAGCCTGCAGTGTGTTTTCGGAATTACGCAACGCAATCTCAGATTGCTTCCGTAGTTTTTCATTTTGCGCTGCCTTTACAAGGTGCGTTATTGTGCCCACAAGTGGTTCAAGGAATTTTATCAGGTCTTCCGAATAGCCTCCCTCTCGATTAGAGAGACCCAGCATTCCTTCAATTTTTCCATTTGATCCAAATGGTAAACCCAAAAATGCATTTAAGGGAGGATGCCCTTGTGGCAGACCTCCTCTTCTTGAATCGGTTGATGGACTATTTGAGATCACCGGTTTGCCAGTAACCATAACAGCCCCAAAGAGCGTTTTCAAATTGCTAAATATCAGTCCCTCTTGGATATTCTCATTGTAATAAATTTTCGTTTCTTCACTCCATGCAATGTTGGTAATCGTATGTGTTTTTAAATACGGTTGCCCCTTTGTGTCAGTGAGCACTTCTCCGATGAAACCATACTCGCTTTTAGTTATGCAAAGAAGATCGTTAAGCAATACATCAAAGGGATGTTTTGAATCTTCGGAGTTGATAAACAATGCCTGTGCCCTCCTGATAATATCACTTAATTGCTGCTGCAGTCGGAGTTTTTCTTCGGCTTCTTTGCGAGTGGTGATGTCTTCCAACATACCTTCAAAATATTCAATCTTACCTTCACCACCCTTAACCACTCTGTTATTCGCGCGCACCCACATGATCTCCTTATTCTTTTTCAAGAGTTTCAACTCCATACCAGTTGCTTGCCCATGTGTTTCAAGCAGTTCCCTCATACGAAAACGATCTTGTGGATCGGCATAAAGTTGGCTGCCCAGATCAGTAATGGTGGCTATCAGTTCATCAGGGGTTTCGTAACCAAACATTTTTGACAAGGAAGGGTTTACCGTTATGAATCTTCCTTCAAGGGTGGTCTGATAAATTCCTTCCGTGGCATTTTCAAAAATGTTGCGATACCGTTCTTCGGCTTTGCGAAGAGACTCTTCCGCTTTTTTTCGTTCTGTTATGTCTCGGATAAAAGAACAAAAGAATTCACTTTCATTTTGTTTTATCGAAATAATAGTAAGCTCTACGGGAAACTCATGACCCTCCTTATTTAAGGCTGTGATCTCAATTAATTTTCTCAATACAGCACCTTCACCAGTCTTCAGGTAATGTTTCATCCCGTTTTCATGCCGCATGCGATATTGTTCTGGAATGATGATATCACTCAGATGCTGTCCTAATATCTCTTCTTCTTTCCATCCGAATATTTTTTCTGCTTGCGCGTTCCAAAACGTTATAACGCCTGTTGTATCCATCCAGATAATAGCATCCAGGGCGGAGTTTACGATGAGCCTTTTTGTTTCTTCACTGCGCCTGATGGCATCGTCAGCTTTTTTTCTTTCGGTAATATCACGGAAGTAAATAGAAAGGCCGTTGGGAGAAGGATAAATGTGAGACTCTATCCATCTGCCATATGGAGGAAAATATGCTTCCTGATATTGGGGTTGCTGTGTAGCAATAGCTATCTGAGCCAATTTAGGAAAGTCTGACGGGAATGCCTCCGGAAACTCAGCCCACAAATTTTTTCCAATAATATTTTTGGGAAGGCGATTAGTAATCTGTGCAGCTTTTTCGTTGATATATGTAACACACCAGTTTCTATCAACTGCCAGAAATGCGTCACTAACTCTTTCGAATACGTCTATTATCTCAGCTGTTTTTTCTTCAACAAGACAAGCAATTGCTTTGTTTGTTTCCTGAAGTTGTAAAATAGAATATCTCAGTTCGAGTAGGTTTACAACCTGTTTGGCAAGGATACGCAAATCCCGCAACTGATGTTCGCTAAGATTTCTTGGCGTTCGGTCTAAAACAGCTAATGTCCCTAGTTTATAACCCTTGCTTGTAATGAGTGGCATGCCAGCGTAAAACTGGATGTAAGGATCACTTGTTACAAGTGGATTATCAAAAAAACGAACATCTTTAGACGTGTCCGCTACCATCATAATATCATCCTGCAAAATGGTGTGAGCGCAGAATGCACTATCGCGATGTGTTTCTCTAATTTTAATTCCAATTTTAGCCTTAAACCATTGCCGATGTTCATCAATCAGGTTTATGAACCCTATCGGTGTGTTGCAAAGCTGTGTGGCCAGTTCAACAATACTGTCAAAATCCTGCTCCTCTTCGGTATCCAGAATATGATACCTGCGAATGGCGTTAAGCCGTTCCTTTTCGTTTTCTGGTAAAGGACCGATTTTCATTTTACGCTATCTTAAAGAGTCTTTCAGGAGTTTTCATAAAATCATAAAAACAGAAAGAGAGGTAAGCTAGTAAGTTTTTTGTGAATGTTCAATTACACTTTTCTATGAAATCGACACCAGATTAATAATGAAATCAATATGCATACGGCCCAGATGAATCCGCTATATAACATTTCGGAAACGGTTTTGTTTTTCAACGATCTTCTTCAGTTTAAAATTACAAGGGATGAAAAAAGCTACGTTATTCTAAAAATAGAGATAACCTGCCATCCAACGTTGCTTTTTTCGGACAGGAAATAGAAATGAAGCAGCCCAACTGCGAATAGCTATTAAATGATTCTCTAGGTCAGATGAGGCTGTAAATCTGTGGACGCCTGGAACAACCATCACCACCTCACAGAAGAAAAATAATAATATCTTTGCCCCCTATTTTAAAAAACATGATTTCAGTTGACGCAGTTACGGTAGAGTTTAATGGTTCGGCCCTCTTTAGCGATATTACCTTTAACATAATCGAGAATGACAGAATTGCCTTGATGGGCAAAAATGGTGCGGGAAAATCCACTCTCCTAAAGATTATTGCGGGCGGGAACAAGCCAACGCGCGGAAAGGTATCGGCACCGAAAGATGCCATCATTGCTTATTTGCCCCAACATCTGTTAACAGAAGACGATGCTACCGTATTTGAGGAAGCATCAAAAGC
>JANOLM010000231.1:0-3803 GCA_031419815.1 Bacteroidia bacterium | reverse complement strand
GAAATCGCTGAACGGAAAATTCCCTTCCGGTCTTTAAGAAAACCACACTATTTATTTCCATGGGTTAAACATAGCATTAATTTCTACGAATGAGAGGGGTTATAAGTTATTGAGATTAACCGAAATTTTTAAATATTTCATTTACTGAATAGTTTGGGGTATTGACAAAAACAGGGAAGCTTCAATATATTTGGCGATAAAATTCCTGGTCAAAGACATGTAAAAGATGTGTTCCTACACTGAAAGAAAACTTATGGAGTGGGTATGCATTAAGGGGTTAAGTGTGGCGGAGCCGCTGAAATCTGGCCATCAGCTGTGGCCAAATAGCATTAGGAATTGAAAAAAACTGAACTTCTGAAGGGAATTGAACCAAATGCAGGGTTATTACGTATGTAGAATGGCGATGCATAAGCATCAGAAGGCGTTGAAAGCAGTGAGCATAAAAATTCAAAAAATTTTAAACTTTTTAATCAAACAGAAACATCTCTTTTCTGCTAAAATGTTTAACTCAAACTAATAAATGACTATGAAAAATTTCGGATCACTTATGTTGGCTGCAATAATTGGAAGTGTGTTTACGATAACAGCCACCCAATGGATGGGAGAAAAAGATGGGGGAGTAAAAATTGAGCATATTTCCGGGGTACCGATTTCTCAAGTTGCGTATGCAGCTAACTCCAAAGGTGAAATGGTACCATTAGATTTCACAGGCACCGCAGAGAAAGTAACAAAGGCCGTTGTTCACATCCGCTCTACACAAACAGTTGGGCCAAACAGGAAAGGCCAACCAGAAATACCTGAGCAGTTCAGACAGTTTTTTCAGTTTGAACCAGGACAGCAGGGACCAAGTCAAAGTACAGGTTCAGGAGTTATCATCAATAAAGACGGATATATTGTTACCAACAATCACGTGGTAGAGGGAGCTGATGTTGTTGATGTAACCTTGTACGACAACCGGGAATTGAAGGCTGAAGTTATTGGGACCGATCCGGATACAGATTTAGCAGTTATCAAGATCAATGAAAAAGACCTTCCTTATTTATCATTTGTAAACTCAGATGAATCAAAAGTGGGAGAGTGGGTGCTTGCCGTTGGGAATCCGTTTAACCTTAATTCAACGGTTACGGCCGGTATTATCAGCGCAAAAGGAAGGAACATCGGAATAATCAATTCAGGAAATGGCGGCACAGAAAGCAGAACGGCAATCGAATCCTTCATTCAGACAGATGCCGCCATCAATCCCGGAAACAGTGGTGGGGCTTTGGTGAATTTGCAAGGAGGGCTACTTGGAATAAATACCGCTATTGCGAGTCCAACAGGATCATATTCAGGTTATGGATTTGCTGTGCCTTCTAATATAGTTAGCAAAATTGTGGAAGACCTGCTTGCCTTTGGTACTGTGCAGCGTGGCTGGCTGGGTGTGCAGGTACAAAATGTAAATGGTGATGTTGCTAAGGAATACAATCTTGCTGTAAAAGAAGGAGCTTACGTTGCAGAGTTTCCCGAGAAGAGCGCAGCTAAGGAAGCGGGTTTAAAACAAGGTGATGTAGTCGTGAAATTGGACGGTACACTGATTAAATCGAGTACGGCATTGATTGAGTATGTAGGCCGCAAACGGCCTGGCGATAAAATTGAAGTAGTAGTAAATCGCAATGGTAAAGAGCTTAACTATAAAGTAACACTTAAAAATAAAGAAGGAAATGTTGGCACAGTCAAACGGGAAGAGAAAGACGCGGTAGCTTTGTTAGGTGTTGAACTGGTGGATGTTGATACTAAGACATTGAATAAACTTGATCTTGAAAATGGCGTTAAAGTAAAATCCTTAGGAAATGGTAAATTAGCACGCTACACCGACATGAAGGAGGGCTTTATTATCACCCATATCAATGATCAGGCAGTTAAATCAGCTAAAGAATTAGCCGAATTAATAAAGAGGAAAAAGGCTGGTGACAGTGTTACCTTTTCAGGGATATACGAAAACTCACCCAGAGAATATTTTTACGGACTTAGAATGTAATTTAATAATTGAACTATGAGAAGACTATTTAAAAAGGGAGAACGTGTTCGCAACAAAGTTGACGGCAAAGTGATGGAGGTTTTGAAGTACTTAAAAAAAAATTTAGTAGAAGTAAAATGGTTTGATTTAGCCTCTAAGGAAGTCCGAACGAACAAGATAAAAGAAGACAAGCTGTCTAAAGCAGCCTAATGCAAGCCCCGCCCGCAGCGGGGTTTTTTATGTGCGCCATGCACATCACCATGTTTCTTAAACCCAATTTTTTGTCGGCACTTTTCCTTTCTTTGCACCTGTGAAAGTTTTAATACTGCATCAACATTTTAATACACCCGAGAAAGGAGGCGCTATACGTTCGTATTATCTGGCCAAGGCTTTAGTGGATGCTGGTATGGAGACGATCGTTATTACAGCACACAATGAGAAGCGTTATAAGACCGAAACAATTGAAGGTATTCAAGTTCATTACCTACCCATTGCATACGACAACCGTTTTGGCTTCGCTGCCCGAAGTTCTTCTTTTCTAAAGTATGCATGGGAAGCAATAAGATTGGTATCAAAATTTAAAGGAATCAATTATTGCTATGCTATTTCTGTACCGCTTACAGTAGGGGTTGCTGCCATGTGGATTAAAAAAAGATACGGTATTCCGTATATTTTTGAAGTTGGTGATCTTTGGCCAGACGCTCCCATTCAATTGGGATTTATAAAAAATTATTTTTTTCAGCAAGCTCTTTACAGATTAGAGAAATCTATTTATCAATCTGCCGAATCTGTTGTGGCACTCTCCCCTGCTATTAAATCAGCACTGGAGAGGAAAGTGCCAGAGAAAAAAATTCATCTGATCCCCAACATGGCAGATACGGAGTTTTACAAACCGGAATTGAAACTACCCCAACTAGAAGAAAAATTTGGCGTGAGGGATAAGTTTGTTGTCTCCTATATAGGAGCTATTGGCGTTGCCAATGGTCTGGATTATTTTTTAGAATGTGCAAATGCCAGTAGGAAAGCAGAGCTTCCAATTCGCTTTTTGCTATGTGGTGACGGGGCTTTGAAGGAACGGTTAAGAGGAAATGCAAAAAATCTAGGTCTTCATAATTTATTGTTCATTGATTTCACTAACCGTAAAGGGGTTCAAGAAATAATGAATGTAACAGATGCTGTTTTTGTGTGCTATAAAAACGTATCCATTTTAGAAACCGGCTCGCCCAATAAATATTTTGATGGGCTTGCTGGCGGTAAATTAATTGTGATAAATTTTGGAGGCTGGATCAGAAAAGAAATTGAAAAAATTCGGTGTGGGATTTATGTTGATCCATTGCAACCAATGGATTTTGTAAAAAAGATTAATCCCTTTATTTCTGACCTAAAGCTTTTTCTTCAATTTAAGGAATCAGCAAGAGGATTGGCGGAAAGAAAATACTCCAGAAGGCTTTTAAGTGAAACATTCACTCAGTTGTTTGTTAAGAGTAAATAAGCACCAAATCAAAAATCCCTGACGTTCGGTCAGGGATTTTGAATTTAAGACAATCGATAAAATCAAACCGCGTCCGACAAACTCGAGAAAGTAAAGTCCCGGATCTTCATATATGGAATTACAGAACTTGCGCCACCGCCTGGCCCGCCACCACTTGGCACGCGCACTTGCTTGCCCAGTGTCTCCAGGTTATTGAGCATGATAATAGGGCTTTCGTTGAACCTGAAATTTTTAACGGGATGCTTTATCTTTCCGTTTTCAATGAAGAAGGTACCATCGCGCGTAAGACCCGTGTATAATAATGTTTGTGGATCA
>JANOLM010000230.1:0-3436 GCA_031419815.1 Bacteroidia bacterium | reverse complement strand
AATTGCTAACGCAAAGTTTGTTACAGTTGAACTCAATGGCGTGAAAATCCATAATAATGTTGAGGTGCCATTGCCCACTGGCGGCCCAATAGAAAATAATGAAAAGGCTACCGGTCCATTGATGATTCAAGGCGACCACGGTCCTGTTGCATTTCGAAATATGAAATATCAACTAATGAAAGATGTTCAGGCTTCGCTCAGCAACATTACTTACAAAACGTATTATGGAAATTTTAAAGTGATCTCAGATTTTACGTCATTAAAACCTGCAGCCTCTGGTTCAATTCCTGAATTGACGTGTGAGGTTTTAGAAAATGAAAACGACTATGGATCGAGTTATAGTGGAAACATTAACGTTTCAGAGGATGGTGTTTATAAGTTCATTCTTGCCTTCACCGGTGGAGGAAGATTGATCATCAACAACCAACAGCTTACCAATTTTCAAAGTGGGGATGGCTGGCGCGGAGATGAGGCAACCATTACTTTAAAAGCAGGGACATATCCATTCGAAATCTATAATTATAAAAGTGCTTCGTGGATGCCACCGCGATTAGGTTTGTTTCTGCAAGCTAGTGGAACTCCAAAACCTCTGCATGCATTTAATTCCTATCCGCCAGATGATCAACCTGTTTCTCCCATATTAATTGATCCCGGAAGTTCACCAAGATTGCTGCGAGCCTTTTTGGATTTTAAAGGCGATTATAAACAACGCCTTACCCATACCATTGGCGTTGGCGATCCGAGCGGAACACATTATGTATATGATTTAAAATCAGGAAACTTAGTGTGTGTTTGGCATGGCAAGTTTGTCGATGCCACTCCTATGTGGCACGACCGTGGTGATGGTTCATTCAAACCACAAGGTGCTGTTCAATATCTTTTTAATAACGAACCATTGTCTTTCTTGGCAACACCAAATGATGCCTTTCCTATAATGCTGAAAGAAACCCAGTTGAGCAACACACCTTATAAAGGAAAAGGGTACTCAATGGAAGAGGGCACTGGACGCCCAGTCTTTATGTATACGTATGAAGGAATTGAAGTGGAAGATAAAGTCTATCCGGATGATAATGATCGGATGATTACACACGAATTGACTCTTAAAAATAGAGGGACAAAATCTGGATTGTATTACAAACTTGCCGAAGGAAGCAACATCACTGCCCTGCCAGACGGATTGTATGCAATAGATGATAAACAATACTACATAAAAGTAGGTGCTGGTGTAAAACCAACCATTCGCGAAGTAAACGGTAACAAGGAGCTGATCACCCCGGTTGATAGTTCAATTAAGTATTCAATTATCTGGTGATAGTTTAATTTTAAAGAAATGAAAAAGATATTCTATAAATTTTTTGTTCCAAGCTTGATGCTGTTAGGCGCATGGAATACTTCGGCACAAAACACCAAAACACCAACTGAAGACGATTACTATAAAATCATTTCGATTCCGGCACCAGAAGGAGTTTTATTGGAAGCAGGTGGCGTAGCAACATTACCCGATGGACGAATCGCGGTTAGCACCCGCAGAGGTGATGTATGGGTGATTGAAAATCCAACAATGGAAAATGGATCGGCTCCGCAGTTTACATTGTTTGCATCGGGCTTACACGAAGCACTCGGTCTAACCTACAAAGAAGAAGCGCTTTATGTGGCACAGCGGGGTGAGCTTACCAAACTGATGGACAAAAATGGTGACGGCAAAGCGGATGTCTATGAAACCGTTTACGCCTGGCCTTTGTCCGGACATTACCATGAATATTCTTTTGGACCGAAAATCGCGCCTGATGGAAGCTTTTTTGTGACTGGCAATGTTGCCTTTGGCGATGAAGAATGGTGGCGTGGTGAGAGCCGTGTGCCCTGGAGAGGTTGGACGATGAAAATTAAACCCGATGGAACGATGGAGCCCTGGGCAACTGGTATGCGCTCCCCTTGCGGATTGGGCATGATTGACGGAGAACTCTTTTATGACGACAACCAGGGCGACTGGCAAGGATCGGGTGGAATCTTCCACCTAACGAAAGGAAGTTTCACCGGTCACCCGGCAGGATTGAAATGGGCGAGTCAACCCAACTCTCCCATAAAAATTACCACTGAACAACTTTATGCAAAAGTTGACGCACGCCAGTTCAGACGTGAAGGTCAATACGTAAAACCTGAAAATGTTCAAGATGAAAAAGATCCTAATTTTTTGTTTGAATTAAAAAATGATTTTCCTGAAACACGTTTGCCTGCTGTTTGGTTGCCACACGGTGTGCTTGGAATCTCCAATGCAGAAATAATCAGCGATGAAACAGCCGGAAAGTTTGGGCCCTTTGCCGGACAAGTTTTTGTGGGTGATCAAGGCCAGAGTAAAATCATGCGTGTGGTGATGGAAAAAGTGAAAGGAGAATTTCAAGGAGTAGCTTTTGATTTCAGATCAGGGTTTCAATCGGGAGTGTTGCGAATGAACTGGGGACATGACGGTTCGCTCTATGCAGGACTTACCAATCGCGGATGGGGCTCGGCTGGGACAGCAACTGCAGGCTTGCAACGTTTAGTGTGGACGGGCAAAGTGCCAATGGAAATGAAAACTGTAAGTGCCATGCCTGATGGGTTTGAAATTGAATTCACGAATCCAGTTGACAAAGCAACTGCTGAGAACTTAGATTCTTACTATGGACGAAGCTACATCTATAAATATCATCCGGTGTATGGAAGTCCAACGGTGAATGATGAGAAGCTTAACATCAAAGGTGTAAAGGTTTCAGAGGATGGGATGAAAGTTAGAGTTGTGATAGATAATCTTAGACAATATTATTTACACGAGATCAATGTAGCGGGTATTCGCTCAAAAGCAGGGTTGCCTGTGTTACATAACACTGCTTTTTATACACTCAACAATATTCCGGAAGGAGCAAAACTGCCTGGTGGCGAATTGAGCATCAAGCGTACTGCCAAACCAGCTGTTACACCAGCTAAACCAAAAACTGTTTCAACATCAACCAAGAAATTTACCTATGCTGAAATTGAACCACTGTTGGTAAAGAACACCTGCACGGCTTGCCATCAAACAAACAAAAGGCAAGTAGGGCCATCATTTGCAGACATTGCCAAACGTAAATATAGCAACGAACGGATGGTGCAATTAATTTATACCCCAGAACCAAAAAACTGGCCGGAGCATGAAACGCCTATGGCCGCGATGCCGCAAGTGCCAAAGAATGAAGCATTGAAGATTGCTGGTTGGATTAATTCACTGCGGGCGGAAACGCCTTAAGAAGATTTACGATTTAAGATTTTAGAATTATGATTTGTGAGTGTGAATTTTCTTAAGCTGACGTTTTGCTTCTTCCCGATCTATCAATTTATCGTTCTTTCTGGATTCGGCAACAAGTACATCTATGAACTCATGAATTGATTCCTCGTCCTTTTCAATAGTCTTCAAGTCAATCAC
>JANOLM010000229.1:0-3414 GCA_031419815.1 Bacteroidia bacterium | reverse complement strand
TTGTTAATGTCGGCAAGGTCAGCTCCCATGGAGGCACCACTTATTGATTTTAATTGGTCTGTGAGACATTCTTTAAATGTTCCATTTTTATTATTGATGTATAAATAATCTCTTTCAAAAAAATCATTTGAAACATAGATGTCAGGCCAGCCATCCTTATCCATGTCTCCTACCGTAACACCGAGTCCAAAACCGATGATACTCCCATAAATGCCTGCCTCTTCACTCACATCAGTGAAGTGGCCGTCATCATTCCTCAGCAATTTATCTCCACCCAAAACATCACGCTTTGGCCGTTCGTTCTTTCTGAGATTAAAACTTCCAATAGCCTGATAGGAATTATTGAGAATGTATAAATCAAGATCACCATCCTTATCATAATCAAAAAAAGCCGCATGTGTAGTATATCCCTTGTCAGCTACACCATACTCTTCTGCTCTATCGGTAAACGTTTGATCCCCGTTATTTATAAACAACTCATTCTGTTTATTGTCCCCTTTAACATCTCCGGAGTTGCACACATAAATATCAATAAAACCATCTCCATTGACATCCGCCATACTCACTCCTGTAGACCACGCCTTCGTTCCGGCTACTCCAGCCTTTTCAGTAATGTCTTCAAATTGGAAATCTCCTTTGTTGAGATATAATTTATTTGGCAACATATTAGCGGATAAATAAATATCAATGAGGCCATCATCATTAATATCGCCAAGGGCAACGCCCCCACCATTGTAATAATTACGGTACGTGTAAACGTTAAAATCATTGTCAAAAGTAAGAGTGTTGCTAAATGCGATACCACTGCTCTCACTACTAATCTCTTCAAACAAGGCTTGCGTTTTATCAGAGTGAGTAGAGCAATTTGAAACTAAGATGACAAAGACAACACTCAACAAGAAGTTGAAAATATTAACTTGGTATTTCTGGCAACTCTTCACAGGAAATATTAATGCTACTAATTCGTAGGCTGCTCGCCAGATTGTTGTTTCAATTTCTCCTTCTTTTTTTTCTCAACGCTCAGGTCAGTAAAAACTGCCTGCACAAATTGATCGTCTTTAATAAACAGATTAATTCTACGCTTACCATCCATTCGCACATATATCTTCCCCATGGTTACATGATCCACCACCTGAAAATCATCACCGTACCATCTTTTAAATACTGGAACCAAATCGACCAACAAGGAATCGGCTGTGAATTGTTTATTCCATGGCGCCCACGCCTCGTACGTAAATGTTACCGGCATTTCATAAATCTTGTCGTCTTCGAATGTTGGATAAAACCTCATCATTACAGGACTTTTGGTTTCGCCAACGAGATGATATTCAACATTCTGATTGGTAGGGCCGTGCGTAAATATTTTCCTTCTGTTATATTCCCAACAATGATCATAAAAAGCCTTTTTATCCATTCCCAGGGAAATGCCTAAAAAAAGACTATCGTATTTCTTCTCATCGGCACTTCCTAAATGGCCATTGCAACCCTCGATGAGGAAAACTACCGAACCCAAAACCAAAACACAGAAAGCAAAACCCTTGAACTTCATATACTGTTAACTTTAATATTTTAAAAATTCTAAATGATCATTATTCTTTCCTATCACCACTATATGCTGTTTCTTGAACGGAATACTTTTTAAATCACGGATTTCACCTCGGATAAGCACACCAGATTTCTGCGAAGGTAATGGTTCAAAACTACCATTGCCCCTCCCCTTCAATAAAAGACCATAACCTGCATCGTAAATTCCAGTTTCAGGTTTGGCGCGATACAAGTTGCCCCCGACAAGAATATCATCATTTCCGTCCTTGTCAAAATCGGCAATCAATGAGGCATAAATAGTAGAAAACTGTGCCTGCACGGGAAGAGTTTTCTTTTCAAAGGATTGTTTTCCTGTATTCATCCAAACTGCTGATTCAAATGTACTCGCCTTTAAGATAATTGATTTCTCGCGTTGCTGTGGTGAAAATATATCGTTTATGCCCTTACCCTGATAATCTCTAAAATGCAGAAACTTCTTTTTTAAAGAAGGGATTTGAGAGACAATATCCTGTCGCAATACCATGGGGTAAGATTTTCCCTGATCGTAATGGGTGAGGATGTGGTCGATCGTTCCATTTTGGTCAAAATCATTTATATGAAGCTCTACCGGTTCTGTTTCCGAGGCCTTAAAGCGCGAATTTAATCCGTGGTTGCCTACAAAAAAATCTTCAAAACCATCAGCGTTAAAATCACCAGTTGCAAGTGTATGATACCAACCTTCGGTATTTTTTAAACCAAAACTTTCGCTTTCATCCCTCAACTTTCCATGGTGATTTATAAATACTTTTATCGGCATCCATTCGCCTACTACAACTAAATCAGGCAGCTTATCATGATTAACATCAATCCATTGACTGTCAGTTATCAGGCCTAGTTTAGCAAGCTGTGGGGCGACTTCACTCGTAACATCAATGAAATTTCCACGTCCGTCATTTCGAAGGATAAACCCCGAAGCAGGGACACCATAAAAAGATGGAATGAGACGAGCCCCAACAAATAGATCCATATCCCCGTCAGAATCAAAATCGGCCACTGATACAGTGGAAGTGCTTTCAAAAGAATTTGATGAGGGTAATACTTGTTCACTGCGTGAAAATACTCCACGGCCAGCATTTATGTAAAGTCGGTCTAAAAGAGCAACAGAACTTGACGAAAATTCATTACTGCCACTGGTCACGTACAAGTCTGGGCGCTTATCACCATCTGAATCAAAGAAAATACAATCTGTATCCTCAGAATCCCGATCCTTATCAATAGCTGGTTGTTGGCTTTTGCGAAAACCTCCCGCCTTTGTTTGAAGATAGATTGCACCGGCTTGACCTTTGGCACCACCAACATAAAAATCTTCGAGACCATCAGCATCTATATCAGCTGCACACACACATGGCCCCTCGTTTGAAACCATGTTAAATAAAAGCCTATCGTTATCAAAATCACTAAAAACGTTTTCTTCATGCGAGAAATCAACACCTCTCATCAGCATGGGAGAAAAAACAGTATTACTCGTTAAATTAATTTCCCTGTGATGAGGAATTTCATCAACCGCATCCCTTTGAAATACCTCTATTTGTCGATCTGCTAATACTTGCTTCAATATATTAATCTTGCCATTCGGCCACTCCACCTTCACACTATCAATTAAAGAATTTGCTCCAAGGCCAAAATGCAACCGATAATCCACCGATGACATGAAGCCGCGCATGGGCGAAACCTCCTGATAATATACTCGCCCACTATCAATAAGCGTAACCTTTGCGCCAATCCCATAGGTATTCGCGCCCTCGCCATGAAGCATGATTGATAAGGTATGATATTGGGTCAATTGTTGCCTCGATTGATTTTCATAAATAAAGGCAGGCATGTTTACAT
>JANOLM010000228.1:0-7431 GCA_031419815.1 Bacteroidia bacterium | reverse complement strand
TACACTATGAATTTTAGGTAGTGGTCTTGTAAGCGCATCATCGTCAGATAAATTATCAATCTTGTCTTTAAAACATTGGTCAAACCATAAGGAGCCATCCTGAATTTCATTCAATTGTCTTATGATATTATTTATTAAAACCCGTGACATATTTATCTGAATACTTTAAGTTGTTGGGTCGCCATAAAATGGCAGCTAACGTGTGTGTATGAAACGTAGCGGGGTTTAGGATTGAATTTAGTTTATGTGCTGCAATTGGGTCAAAGAATGTCCGTTGAAATCCAACCCATAAAAAAAGGGATCAACTGATCCCTTCTTCTTTTGATCTTTCAATCAAGATTATTTTGCCTTCTTCACCACGGCTTCAAAAGCCTGTGGATGGTTCATGGCCAGATCTGCAAGTACTTTGCGGTTCAAGTCCACTCCGGCTTTTTTAAGTTTGCCCATCAGCTCAGAATATGACATACCTTGAAGCCTTGCTCCGGCATTGATTCTCTGAATCCAAAGAGCTCTGAAATCTCTTTTCTTCGCTTTACGATCGCGATACGCATACACTAAACCTTTTTCAACTGCATTTTTTGCTACAGTCCAAACGTTTTTCTTGCGGCCGAAGAAACCTTTGGCCAACTCAAGTACGCGTTTGCGTCTTGCCCGTGATGCTACACTGTTTACTGAACGTGGCATAAATTTTTAATTTTTTGGTCGGTGGCGCCTTTCTGTTTCAAAGAGCTTATCTGCCAAAAACCGGGTTTAACATATCACCAATTCTTATCGCCCTCATCCAGGGAGATAACCACCCGAAATTAATTCGGATGAATTTTTTTAAATCAAATACGGAAGCATTGGCTTAATATTACCCTCGTCTGCTTTCTTCACGGTGGTCTTATTACTCAATCTTCTTTTTTGTTTAGTCGTTTTCTTTGTCAAGATATGGCTTTTATAAGCTCTCTTTCGTTTGATTTTACCACTACCGGTAACTTTAAAACGTTTCTTCGCCCCTGACTTTGTTTTTAACTTCGGCATTTTTATTAATCGTTATTAGTATTAGTTAATCGTTATCAGTTAATTATTAATCGTGATACTTGTTTTTACTTCTTTCCTGATTTTGGTGCAAGCATCAGGTACATTCTCTTTCCTTCCAACTTGGGCATCTGCTCCACTTTACCAACCTCCTCCAGCGCCTGGGCAAACCTAAGCAATAAAATTTCCCCACGCTCTTTGTACACTATAGACCGCCCCACAAAATGCACATACGACTTTACCTTTGCCCCTTCTTTGAGGAAGTTGATGGCATGTTTTACTTTAAAGTTAAAATCATGATCATCGGTGTTTGGACCAAAACGAATCTCTTTCAAGACTGTCTTTTGAGCATTTGATTTAATTTCCTTCTGCTTCTTCTTATGCTCGTATTTGAATTTTGAATAGTCAACAATCTTACATACCGGAGGGTCAGCACTAGGTGATATTTCAACCAAGTCCAGCCCTTGATCTTGAGCCATTTTTATAGCTGCAGATGTAGTGTACACATCCACCTTAATGTTTTCCCCCACCACACGTACGCGAGGCGCGGTAATTCTTTCATTTACCTTGAAGGGTTCTTCTACAAAACGCCTTGGGCCCCTATTGAACGGCCTGCTACTGCTACCTGGAAAAATTGCCACCTAATGGGTTTAAGTTTAACTAAATAATTAAAAATCTGATACTAAACGTTCTCAAATCAGTCTATCTGATCACAGAAAGGGTGCAAATATCGCCAATATTTACATTATTCAAAATAATTTATCAGGCCTTAGGGCTCAAGCATTGGGACTTAGGGATTTAGCCACCTGGGATTTCTAAGTCCCAAGCACAAAGTCCTATTTTGGAGGGGCGATCTCTTCAGCGAATTTATTGGCAAACTCATCCAGGCCCATAGAACCCTGATCTCCTGCACCATGCTTTCGCAAAGCCACTCTCTTTTCAAGTACCTCTTTTTCACCAACGATGAGCATATAGGGTATTTTCTTTACTTCCGCATCCCTGATCTTACGCCCTATTTTTTCATCCCGGTCATCTAAAAAGCCTCGGATGTCCTTTGCTTTTAAGGTATCAATTACCTCTTGGGCGTAGTCGTTAAACTTCTCAGAAATTGGTAATACTGCAATTTGTTCTGGTGCCAGCCACAACGGGAAGTTGCCGGCACAATGCTCTATAAGTACCGCTATAAACCGTTCAAGCGAACCAAAGGGAGCTCTGTGAATCATCACGGGCCTGTGCTTTTGGTTATCCGAGCCGATGTATTCAAGTTCAAATCTTTGCGGCAATTGGTAATCCACCTGAATGGTGCCCAACTGCCAGCTCCGTCCCAAAGCATCTTTCACCATGAAGTCTAGCTTTGGGCCATAGAAAGCAGCTTCACCTTTTACGGCCACGGTGGTCAGTCCACGCTCATCAGCCGCCTCTTGTATTTCCCGCTCGGCCTTTTCCCATAGTGCATCCTCTCCAATATACTTAGCCTTGTTTTCCGGATCGCGCAATGAAACCTGTGCCGTAAAGTTTTCGAAACCTAGTGATTTGAAAACGTGTAGCACCAGATCAATTACTTTAATGAACTCTTCCTTCACTTGATCTGGCCGGCAAAAGATGTGAGCATCATCCTGGGTAAAGCCACGAACCCGTGTAAGGCCGTGTAACTCCCCACTCTGCTCATACCGATATACCGTCCCAAATTCTGCATAGCGAATTGGAAGATCCTTGTATGATCGTGGCTTAACTTTATAAATCTCGCAGTGGTGCGGGCAATTCATTGGCTTCAAAAGAAATTCTTCGCTTTCGTCAGGTGTGCGAATGGGCTGAAAAGAATCTTTGCCATATTTCTCGTAATGACCTGACGTAATATAAAGCTGCTTACTTCCAATATGTGGTGTAACGACAGGATCATAGCCCGCTTTAATTTGCGCTTTACGCATGAACTGTTCCAGGCGTTCACGAAGGATCGTTCCTTTGGGTAGCCACAAGGGTAAACCCATGCCTACTTTTTCTGAAAAGGCAAATAGCTCCAACTCCTTGCCCAGCTTCCGATGGTCACGCTTCTTGGCTTCCTCCAACATAAAGAGGTATTCATCAAGCTCTTTTTGTTTGGGGAATGTTATTCCATAAATGCGGGTGAGCATTTTATTCTTTTCATTACCGCGCCAATAGGCACCCGCAACATTCAAAAGCTTTACAGCCTTGATTACAGCTGTTGACATGATGTGCGGCCCACGACAGAGGTCCGTGAAATTTCCTTGCTTGTAAAATGTAATTGAGCCGTCTTGTAAACCTTCAATCAATTCTAACTTATACTGATCGCCCTTCTTTTCGAAATAATCAATGGCATCCTTTTTAGAAACATCGCTGCGAACAAAAGCATTGTTCAACCTGGCCAGCTCCACCATTTTTTTTTCTACCGCAAGGAGCTGTTCATCCCCAAAAGGTATCTCACCTAAATCAACATCATAGTAGAAACCATTTTCAATTGGCGGGCCTATGCCAAACTTCACACCTGGATAAAGGGCTTCCAAAGCTTCGGCAAATAGGTGGGCAGAAGAATGCCAGAAAGTATACTTACCGCCTTTGTCACTCCAGGTAAATATTTTGATGGCCGAATCTTTTGTGATGGGGCGTTCCAAATCCCAATTTTCTCCATTAACCTCAATCGATAGTGAATTTCGTGCAAGTCCTTCACTTATGCTTTTGGCGATCTCAATACCCTTTACTGAAATAGGAAATTCTTTAATCGTTCCGTCCGGAAGGGTAATCTTTACAATACTCATTCGTTGCAATTTGAAGTGCAAATATGCTGTTTTCTACGCTTCCTTTAAAATAAGAAGCCACAGATTTCACAGATTATAGTTTATCCGGTGAACAAAGGCGACCCTTAAAAATAAATTACAGATTCACAGATTATAATGCAATTCGAGCCCAAAGCAAAACCATTATCTTCTGAAAAAGGGAAGATATTAGAACTTAAAAAAGGAGTCAAAACGATATTGGATTAAATTTTAGTGGGAATTAATATTCAATTGAACACCACTCAAGTTAATCTGTGAACCTGCCTTCCGGCAGGCAGGTCTGTGGCAACTACAATTGGAATTGCGCGGTGAAGAGTATCCCAAATTTACGAGCCCTTTCATTGTCCAGGTAGGATATCCGGTGAATAAAGTCAACCCTTAAAAACCGGATGATGTTTTCCACACCGTATCCCAACTCTACATAGGGCTTGCCATTGGTAAAATATCCTACTGGCAAAGTCTCGCTGCCATCGGGCGCGAATTCTGAAATCATATCACGATTGGGTTGTCGCATTCCTCCAACAATCGCATTTGCAGTGCCCAGCAATCGCCAATTCAATTTCTTCAGTAAAGGCACCCGGTTAAGTAAAAATCCTTCCAGGTAATGCTGGTATTGCAACGAAGCAAAGTGATCACTTGCGAACTCACCGTAATTCATCAAGTTATAAGTGACCGTTGAATAGATGGGAAACTGATTTCCCAGATGAAGGGACAACAGCGGGTAAGGCAATGTGTTAAAAACATTCTCACCCGTAAGTGTCAAATACGAATAACCTAAAGGACCCCACTTCATCCGCTTTTTGAAAGTCAATCTAAGTTTATCGTAGTCAAACTCTGAACCGAAAACACCTTTAAATCCGTGGGTATACTTGAGTGTAATCACCGGCCATTCATCTGCACCTAAACTAAGACGTTCGTTGTCGTTAATAATAAAAAACTCATCCCTTGCATACCGTGATTCAAACGATACTTCTGAGGATTGAAAAGTTTCTAGCACATCAGAGTTAACATCGGTAGGATTTTCCGGATAGCCAAAATTGTAAGTTGGCTCAAACGTCCAATGGCGAAAAGAAACTTTTTGTGAAAACCCTTTAAACAATTCGCGTTGAAAAGCAGCTCTGTATTCGTTAGAATAATATCCTCTTCGGAAAATTCCCCAGCGGGTTGCTGCCAGAAATAAAGGGCTATCGGCCAATGTTTCTTCATCCACTCCTATTCTGGCGATATCACTCCTTACGCGAAAAGATAGCGTAGTCCACTTATCTTTGGAAAGAATGCGCTGGGCTGAGGCCATATACTTTAATCGATTGTCATCGAAGCCGTAGCCTGCCTGCCATGCATAAATCCACTTCTTGCTGAAATTAATATTAGTCTTGAACCCAAACTGCAAACGCAAGCCTTCAATATTATTCCAGGCCATAAAACCTAGATACGGCCCAAGTTCTACTTTCCCCACTTTAATATAACCGTCTAAAATAGCTTTGATAACATCTGTATAGGTTTTTATAACGGGTATGTTGCGAAGTGTATCAATCATTTTGTACACATTTTTCTCAGACTCACTTAAAGGCTCATGGCGAAGAGTGTCCCAGTATTGCTCCTCTTCATTCATTCGGGCATCTTCTGCTATTTGAACAGGGCGTTCATAAAATTCAACATCGTAAGGCTTGTTTACTACAAAGTTCTTGTTGCTGGTATAAAACTTGGCCAACATGCCAGCTGAGTTTTTACTGATTTCACCCACATCAATCAAAACCCGATTCTTGATTGGGATCCAGGCTCCTAATTCGGTTAAGGCTAATTCTTGCTGAATCCGTATTTTCTCGATGAAATTTAAATTTGCCTGCTTTCCTACACTCGCGTCAATTTGCTTTAGCGCAAATTCATTTTTTGTAATCCATATGGTTCCTCTAAAGGCAAGTTCCTGTTCACTCTTCGGAAAAAAGTCTAACCGATAGCAATAATCATTGCCGATAAAAAGACTATCCGTTAAGTCGTATTCATAATAAAGTCTCCAACCATCGGCTATGGGGGAGACAAATTCTTTTGTGGCGATATTTAACCAATTCTCATAAAAATTATATTCCTGAAATGAAGATCCAATAAACTGTGTGATCACTGTACCATCCTCCATCCCCACACCATTAATTTTTGACTTTAAAATCATCTCCTTCTTGAGTGAAGGATTATCGCGGTAATAAATTTTAGAGACACTTTCCGTGATGAAGACAGGAAGTATGGGATGGCCATCTTCACCTGCCAATTGTTCGATGCTGTCTAGTACCTGGGTAATTTTTTGAATGACCTTAAGATTGCGGAATTTATCGGTTAGGTGGTCTGCATCAATTTCAATTTTAGTGTAGGTATCAAACTCATATGCCGTGAGTTTGCGCTTATCATTTTTACTTTTATTTCGAACTACTTTGCGAAGGACTTCAAAGGCAGGGTTCTCGCCTGCATTAATAACAACTTCCTGAAGTTTGGTAACGTCTTCTTCTAACTGAATATTAACCACTTGCTTTATTCCTCTTTTGATGCCCTTTGTGCGCGGTTTGTATCCGATATACGTGGCCGTAATGGAGTCTATCAGAGTCGTTGTCTTAATTCTATAGTGACCATCAAAATCGGTAGTAGCACCAGTAGTAGTGCCTTTAAAAACAACGTTAGCAAATGGAATGGGGTCTCCGGAATTAGAATCTGTTACTTTACCTTCCACAATAGTTTCCTGAGCCTGGGCGAGGCTGGTGAGTGAAACCAAAACAACTATAGGAAAAACAAGTAATCGCAACCCAAAAAAACGTCTCACAGATATGATTAAAAAGTAAAATTAACCATTTATACGTTTGATTAATGAAAGGTTGTTGAACTTGACGGAAAATTATTTTTGTGTTAACAGCTAGATATGGAGAGGCTCCTTATCACCCAAATGACGCGGTGCAGTTTTTAAAATATAAAGATCAAGAATGGCCTTGGTGCGAGCCAAATATTCGCGAAAATAAACCTTAAAGGCCTCTTCTTGTGCCGGTTCGGAAGCTACAACTGCCACAGCATCAATATCATAATAATTGCTAATGAAGATAGCCCGGTAACAATGAAAAGGTTGGGTTATAATGGTGATTCTGTTTTGGCCAAATATTTCCTTGCTGCGAACAACGGAATCAAGGGTACGCAGCCCTGCGTAGTCAAGCGTGATGGCCGATGCCGGAACCCCTAACTTTACGAGGGCCTTTTTCATCTCCATAGGCTCGTTATAATATCTAGTCCGGTTATCGCCACTCAGTATAAAATGGCTCACTTTCTTTTCATGATAAAGGGCAGCGGCCGTCTTTATGCGATTTTCAAAAAATGGATTGGGCGAGCCATTCGTAAGCTTATTGCTGGTGCCCAACACCAAGCCTACCTCATTATCCGGAAGTTGGCGATAATCTGAAAACACCTTGTCTTCGGTGCTTTTAATCACCCAGATATTTCCAGCCAATACGAGGATTGAAAAAAAAACAATGGCCAGAAAAAATCTCCACACAACCTTTCTCCAAAAGCCCATAGAAAAAATTAAATTAAAGCCATGCCTACACAGCGAATGTTTCGGCAGGCAGGCTCACGCGAAAGTTACTCAATT
>JANOLM010000227.1:0-2518 GCA_031419815.1 Bacteroidia bacterium | reverse complement strand
TGGCCACGGTAATGATCATTGCCACGCTCACCATCTATCTTCAATTTGATTACCTCACCACAAAAGACCTGGGGTTTGAGCCAGACAATGTGGTAGAAGTGAAGAAGCGCAACCTTACTCCTCAGGAATCAAAATTGTTTGGTGATGAACTGATGAAGAACCCTACCATTGTTTCAGTGTCTCCGCAAGGGCACGGAATGATGAATGCTAAAATAAATGGAGAAGATATCAGGAACTTTACATACGATGTCGTGAATGAAGATTTTGTCGATCTTCTTAAAATCTCGATTCTCAGGGGAAGAAATTTTTCAGAATCACTATCTGATTCTGCCCACGCAGTATTGGTCAACGAGGCATTTATAAAAATGGCGGGATGGAAAGAACCGATAGGCGAAGAGGTAAATTTTTTTGTTTCCAATGGTGGGATAAAGACAGTGGTGGGAGTGGTAAAGGACTATCACTATGCCCCCTTGTCAAAAGCTATTGAGCCACAGCTTTTTGTGCCATCACCTGGGGCAGACGATAAGTACAAGCAAGTGTTGATTCGAATGAAACCCAACTCAGAAGCAACCAGCCTACCTCACATTGAAAAAACGTTCAAAAAATTATTTCCACTGGTTCCCTATTCTTATCAGTTTTACAATGAAATAAATCTTCAGCACTACGAGGCGGAATCCAAGTGGAAGAAAGTTATTTTGTTAAGTGCTTTGTTGACAATCTTCATTGCCGGTATCGGTCTGTTTGGGTTATCTATTCTTACAGCAGAAAGAAGATTCAAAGAAATTGGAATTCGAAAAGTGTTGGGGGCCTCAGTAAAAACGATTGTAATCACACTTACAAAAGATTTTCTACTGCTGATTTCTTTGGCGATGCTAATCGCAATGCCCTTTGCTTATTATGCAAGCAACACTTGGTTGGAAACCTACCCATATCGAACGGATGTTGGCTCTGGAACATTTGTGGGTGCTGCGCTTCTGATATTGATTATTGCCCTGATCACAACCGGCTATCAATCTATAAAGACAGCGTTGATGAATCCTGTAGAAGCGTTGAAGAGGGAATAGCGGAGGGATTTCGGAAAAGTAGATTTTTGAATCGTATATTTGATTTATGGAAACGTTAAGAATAGACATAGTAAACCCAAAAGCCAAAAAGATTATAAAAGAATTGGCCGACTTGAATCTTATAACGATTAGAGATAAAAAACCTATAAAATCCTTTCAAGCACTTCTCAGTAAGCTAAGGAATAAGACCGAGCGAATTTCTTTAGACGAGATTACCAAAGAGGTTGAATTCGTGAGAGCAAAGAGATATGGCAAAAAAGGTTGACAAGATTATAATTGACACCAATCTGTGGATTAGCTTTCTAATAACGAAAGACTTTAAAAAACTAGATTCAAGAATAAAAGGAGGCAAAGTTCGAATAATTTTTAGCCTCGACTCGATTGAAGAATTCCTGACTGTTGCGGATCGTCCGAAATTTAAAAAGTACTTTAGCAGATTGGACATTGATAAATTAATCGACTTATTCGATGTTTATGGAGAAATAGTGTCTGTAACAAGCAATGTAAATTTATGCCGCGATCCAAAAGACAATTTTCTTCTTTCATTAGCCAAAGACTCTAAAACAAATTATTTGATAACTGGGGATAAGGATCTTTTAGACGTAAAGTCATTTGAAGTAACAAAAATTCTTACGATGACGGATTACCTAATGAAGATCAAGTAGGGCGTCTCACACAATTGCGGAACTAAGAAATCCAGCTACCTGTTAAATCCTCTCCAATGACTCTTTATTTTCCTGATCGCCCTCGGTCCATACCAAAGAAAAAATCCGGTGATAGCAAGAGTGAGTAACCCCAAGCCGATGTAGTTTGTATAAATGAGTTTGAAGGTGTCGCCAATGATGGATCCATCGTGCACGTGTTCTATCCAGTCGGCATGCCGTTGGGCAACAGATAATGCTTTACCTGTTTTGGCATCCACCTGAACCTCCCAATATCCTTTTGTAAAGAGCACTTTAATAATTCCCTTATCCAATCGTACATCAAAGCGATCAATTGGATTTTTTTCATGTGTTACAGAATCAAGGGCTCGATAAGCGCTCTTTGCCACGGCATCAAAGCTTACCCATTCTGTTACTTCGGTAGAAGTGCCTTTCAAAGTTGGTGGTTGCAAGATATCTACATTTTTTTTCCAGCCCAGGAGCACACCTGTTATGCTGGTGATGAACATAAAAAATACAATACTGATCCCAATCCATTTGTGAATGGAACGAAATTGACGAAGGCGATGTACTAATTTTTGTAAAGCCATGATTTCAATTTAAATAAGCAAGCGTCCTATCATTAATTAAGAGTAGGACGCTTGCATGTGTTTGTTAAAACTTAACCCTCACTGTTCCAAAAACACTTCTGCCGGGTGAATTTATACCCGAAGCAAATGTCCTGTATTGCAGATCGAGAATGTTGTCCACACCTGCTTGCACCGTAAATGTTTTGTTGATGTCGTAGCCAGC
>JANOLM010000226.1:0-25625 GCA_031419815.1 Bacteroidia bacterium | reverse complement strand
CGGCATAGGGCGTGGATCTTTGGCAGAACCTTGCGCTACTTTCACCAAACACACCCTGCACTTTCCTCCACTATCTTTCAGGCTTGTATAGTAACACATAGCCGGAGGCACCACATTGCCACCTATTTTGCGTGCTGCATTAAGAATGGTTGTTCCATCCGGAACTTCAACCTCTACGCCATCTATTGTTACTTTCGCCATTCCTTAGCAGTTATCAGTTAATTGTTATCAGTTAATTGTTATCAGTTCTTATAGAATCATTCAATATCAAAGTTTTGCCACGATTAACTATTAACTGATAACGGTTAGCGGTTAATTTAACACTAGTTTAAAATTCCTTTACGTAAGGATTCTCACTAAACTTCACTTTCAGTATTTTCAATTTGCTTTTGATTGAAGCATCGATTTGCTTGTCCCCTACATTCAAAATAAATCCACCAATCAACTCCGGGTCTATTTTTTCTTCAAGTTCAATTTTATCTTTGTTGCTTAGCTTCTTCACAATCCTTTCAAGTTCACCTCTCAACTGCGCATCTACCGGGATGGTGGTGGTAACAGTCGCTTTACCTATTCCTTTAAATTCGTTGTAAGCGGCATGAAATTCCTTTGCAATAGAAGGTAACAACGGCTCTCTGTTCTTTGCCGTGAGAATGTCAATAATGGCAAGTGAAAGCTGGTGCACTTTGCCTTTAAATATTTTTTCGAGAATGTCTTTTTTCTTATCGTGCTTGACGATAGGGCTGCGAAGCATCCTTACGAAATCTATATTGCTTACACAGATTTTGTTAAATAACTGCATATCCTCGTGTACTTGCTCCAAAGCTCCTTGCTCTACTGCAAGACCAAGCAAAGATTTTACGTACCGCGATGCTACCCGTGAATCGGCCATGGATTAGTTCAACTTAAGGTCTTTGATCAGTGTATCGGCCAGATCTTTCTGTGCCTTATCGTTTGACAAATTCTTTTTCATAAGCCTTTCTGCAATCTCAATTGAGAACAAAGCCACTTGAGCTTTCACATCACGGAGAGCAGCAGCCTTTTCAGTATTAATTATCGCCTTCGCGTCCTGAATTATTTTATCTGCATTCTTCTTGGCATCGGCCTGTGCCTGATCATGAAGACGACTGCCCGCTTCACGCGCAGCGCGTAAAATTTTATCACGCTCTTCGCGAGCTTCCTTCAAAAGCTTCTCGTTGTCAGACTTCAAAGAAGCCATTTCCAACTTTGCCTTCTCAGCCGAATCCAAAGCTTGTTGAATGGAGGTTTCCCGCTCTTTCAAAGAATTGAGAATAGGCTTCCACGCCATTTTTGAAAGTAGGAAGAACAGCAGCACGAATACAAAGAGCTGCCATACAATGAGGCCGGTACCGGGGCTTAATAAATCCATAGTATTAATTTAAAAAACTTACTACTTCGCGCATTACTTAGATAACCTTACTATTAATCTCAGTACTGTATGAATCTACGACTAACATTACCATGCGTAAAAGCTTCGTAGTACTCAGCAATCAAAAAAGAAACCTGCCCGGCCCAGCGCCTAAGGCAAGTTTCATTTACTTTTTACGCCTTGCCAGAGATGATAAAACAAATTACCAACGCAAATAGCGCAGCCACCTCCACAAGGGCGGCAATGATCAACATCGTAGTCTGAAGACGGTTAGCCGCCTCAGGCTGACGTGCCATTGCTTCCATCGCAGAGCCACCGATGCGGCCAATACCTATTCCAGCGCCAATTGCAGCCAGACCAGCACCAACACCTGCACCCATGACAGCGAAGCTCATGTCTAATAAAAGAGCGAATGACATAAAAATATAAGTTAAGTTAAACACGTCCGGGGCTCTCCCGGATTATCTTTTGTCTTCCTTTCCCTATCGGGAAACGAAGAGCTTTAATTTCTAATGGTGTTCATGCTCCTCTGTTGCCATACCTATGTATAGGGATGTAAACATTGTAAACACATATGCTTGAATTCCTGCCACCAGCAATTCAATCAGTGTAATAATCATCACAAACACGGATGAAACTACCCCGACTATATAACTATGGAACATAAACGTTAAACCAAGTAAACTCAACAACACAATGTGCCCTGCTGTGATGGCCGCAAACAAACGGATCATTAACGAAAAAGGCTTTGTAACAATACCGATTACTTCTACAGGCAAAATGATGATGCGCAAAACAAGTGGTACACCGGGTGTCCAGAAAATATGAGACCAGTAATTTTTATTTCCGCTTAGGTTAGTAATCAGAAAGGTGAGAACGGCCAAGGTCATTGTAATGGCAATATTTCCCGTAAGGTTTCCTGCACCGGGCAATAGGCCTAACAGATTACCGAAAAGAATAAAGAAAAAAAGTGTTAGCAAATACGGTAGATACCTTTCGTACTTATTCCCAATGTTGGGCTTCACAATTTCATCGCGGACAAAAACAACGATTGGCTCAAGGAAAGACTGCATTCCTTTTGGCGCCTTGCCAGTATTCTTCTTATACGACTTGGCTACCGAGAGGAAAACAAAAAGTAGTAGTCCCGCATTGATCAGTAGCATGGCTACATTCTTTGTAATGGAAAGATCAAGCACTGCTTTTCCGGAATCAGCCAGAAGGATGTGATTATGTTCTAACCTATATCCGTTGTACTCTATTTCCTTGTGGTGTTCATTAAAGAAATTAGAGGATGAGAAAATATCCAGTCCTTTTTCAGAGGAATAAACGATAATAGGGAGTGGTAAAACCAGGTGGTCGGTAAAGTGCCATTGGTGGTCATCCATCACATGGTGAATGATCACATCGCTCATGTTTATCTCTTCACCCTTGGCACCTTCTTCATTGGCTATTAAGAGGTTTGAAAAACCGGCAAAAACAACAAAAAAGACGGTCAAAAATGCTGTTTTTGTCATCCAAAAGGGCTTTTTCATTTCTCGCTAGCGTGGGCTTTTTTAACCGACTGCAAAAGTATCAATTATCCCTTGCGAAAAAAATGTTTGCGCTAAATTTTGGGGTATTATTGCCTTCCTTTTAGGCCTTCGTACTTTCCTTCAATAGAAAGAAAATCTCAATGCTAGTAAGCACAAAATAACTGACTATAAAAAGCAAAGCATTAGCCATGGCTCCAGCCCTATCCATAAAAATTATAATCAGTATCAACACGCATCCTACTAGCATTTTTATAGCAATCGATAGTAGGTAAAGCTGAACAAACCCTTGTGGATTTGATTTCTGAATCTTTTGGAGATAATAAAAGACCGCTATGGTGACAACCCCAACAGTGAAAATAATTTCGACTGCAAAAGAAGGAACTGAAATTATCCAACCTTGTTCCACCGCCAAATATGGAAGGAAAATAAAACCAAGTGAAATAATAAAAATGGCAATGATAAATTTGAAGAAAACGTGTCTCATTCTTTGTTGAGAGAACGATACAACAAGTACATCGAACCTGCAAAAGCCACGAAAACTAAAAGAAGAAGAAAGGCCGGAAACTTTAATTCAAAGTAGAGATCCAGTTTCAATCCTATCCATGCAGCCAACCCAATTGATATAAGAAGCTGAAGCCCAAGACCACTGTACTTTAAAAAAGTGTTAGATGTGTCTTTTTTATCTTTCACGAGGCGCAAAAGCTATTCGAAATCAAAATTCAGGTACTCAGCAATTTGGAATTTTGAACCTGACACTAATTAACCCGCGCCTCTTCCGTCCGCAGGCTGCGAGTTCCATTATCCGATCCTTTAATATCCTTAATAGCGGCACCCATTTTACAACTTCCATTAAATGCTGCCCCTGGCTCTACCACTAATTTACCCGTAGAAATATCTCCATACACAACAGATGTGGATTTGAGCACAAGTATTTCACTAATTTCCAATTTACCTTTTACCTCTCCTTCAATGTCAGCATTTTGTGCGGAGATGTTGCCTTCAACATGGCTGGAATTACCCAAAGCAATCTTTGATTTCGATTTGATGTTACCTATAACTTTACCCTCGATCCGAATGTTGCCAAAGGTTTCAATGTTGCCTTCCAGTATGGTGCCTTTTCCTATAACATTGCTCGAGTTACTGATCTCTTCTGCTTCTCGCTTTTGTTCTTTAGAGGTTAACATAGTTTTGTTTTTAAAACGTTACAAATTCTTCCGGATTAAGGGAGTTGCCATTGTACCATAATTCAAAATGCAAATGAGGGCCATCGGTCATCTCTCCACTGTTACCAACTATAGAGATAATATCACCAGCAGTCACAAAAGTACCAACTTTTTTCAACAGTTCAGCATTATGCTTGTAGAGCGAAATGAGGTTGCCCCGATGCTGAATCGCAATTACGTAACCAGAGTCCTGTGTCCAGGAGGCCATGAGTACTGTTCCATCTGCAATGCATTTTACTGGTTCATTTGTCTTCGCCACAATGTCAATACCGAAGTGTCCTTTCTTTAAATCATAATGGTCTGAGACAAAGCCCGTAATTGGTGAAAAGAAAAAAGTTTCCTGCAACTCACTGTATTTTCCACTGGTGAGTGTAATAAGCGAAAGTTCAGATTGCTCAAACTCTTTTCGAAACTGCGAGTCCATTGGAGCAAGTTTCATATTACCAACTGCCTTAATGGGATTTTCTTGTCCTCCCAATTGTGAGGCCGGATCAACAAACCCGCTGGAGGTATCGCCACTGAGTATGCGCTGAAAGTTCACAATAAATTTATCTTTTCTATCCACCTCCAGTGCCAGAGAATCAACCTTCAAAGCAAGCTCATATAACCTTTTATTAGCTTCCATCTGGGCGTGCTTAGGATCAAACCATTTTGCCAAAAGTGTTTTAGAAAGAAAAAGACTGGCAATAAAAACTAACATGAAAACCGCCACCGAAATTACCAATACCTTAGCGTAAGTAAATCCAAGCGTGGATTTCTCCGCCAGGTTCTCTTCATTGCGAATCACCAACTGATATTTGGCAGTTAGCCGCTCGGAAAGGGTTTTCTTTGGCTTCACATCAATTTTTTCATAAAATTAGATATTCTCACCGATTATAATATTGAATATCTGTTTTTTACGTTTGTTACCGAGATTCAGGGGGTTCTTTCAAATCACCAGAAAATCGATAAACGCAAGCTTTTTACGGATACTCTAATAACGTTAACTTGATGCCTAAAAATTACTTTAGTTTGATTAATTAAATGAGCTCACTTTTGCTTTGCGATGAATAAGTATTGCTTCTTTCTAAGTGTTGGGTGTCTCGCCATGCTTGGGGTGGGCTGCTCTGTTGAACAGAATAATGTTACCAGCAATCTCTATCATAACCTCACGGCTCATTTCAATGGATATTATTACGCCTTAGAAAAAACGCGTGAGGTTGAGAAAGTCATTCTGAAAAGCGTGGATGACGATCACAATCAAGTCTTGAGATTATTTCCAAAATTGGATACTACCCTTGCCAAAAGCTACGCAAAAGACACCGAGGAAATTATCAAGATGGCTTCCATCTCTATTCAACGTCACCCCAACAGTAGATGGGTGGACGATAACTATATCCAAGTTGGGCTGGCTCGCTTATACAGTTGCGATTTTCTAAACGCCACTCAAACCTTTAAGTATGTAAATACTAAGAGCCGTAACAAAGATGTACGGCATATTGCCCTTATTCATCTGGCGCGAACATTCACCGAAAACACAGAGTATGATAAAGCCGAAGAAGCCTTTCGGTTTTTAGAGAAAGAGGAGCTAAACAAAACCAATAAGAAAAACTTCTATTTAGAAAAAGCCTATCACTATCAGGTGCGTAATGACTATGACAATATGGTTCGCAATCTGGCACTGGCTGATTCACTTCTTGTCCGCTCCGATCACAAGGGAAGAATTTATTTTATCGTTGGCCAAGTCTATCAAAAATTAGGGTTCGGCTCCGAAGCGTACAATTATTACCGCAAATGTTTGGGCACCAATCCGGAATATGAAATTGATTTCTATGCACGCTTGAATATGGCACAAGTTGCCCGTCTGGATGATTCACGCGATGTGCGTACAGTGCGCAAACAATTTATGAAGCTTCTTACTGATGTTAAGAATCAGGAATTTCAGGATAAAATCTATTTTGAATTTGGTGAATTCGAACGGAAACAGGGGCATTTGACAGAGGCCATTGACAATTATAAACTCTCCGCACATGCCGGAAAAAATAGACGCATTCAGGGCAATGCTTTTTTGAGAACCGGAGAACTTTATTTTGATTCCCTTAAAAAATATAGTCTCGCCAAAGCATATTATGACAGTGCCTTAGCTGCACTGCCTAAAGAATTCGAAAATTATAGCAACATTAAAAAGCGTCAGGAGGTACTCGGAGAGTTTGTCATCTATACAGAAACCATTCAACTGCAAGATAGTCTACTCTATCTGTCTACATTAGATTCTACCAGCATCCGAAACAAACTTGACTCTGCACTTGCCTTCAAAGCAAAAACAACTGAGACAGGGAAAAAGAAAAAAAAGAGAACTGGAGGCTCAGGAAATAATAGCAATCAGAACAACCCTTTCTTTCAAACCGAATCTACAACTACATCGGATTGGTATTTTGGAAATCCTTCGGCCGTTGCTTTAGGTGAATCCGAGTTTCTGCGTATCTGGGGTAATATTGAATTGGAAGATAACTGGAGGCGGTCCACTAAAACCGCTTCAATAGCGTCTGTTAATGAGCAACCCGTCACGGCAGAAAATAACACGGAGGTTACCAACGCAATTGAAAAGAAGGAAAGTGTTGATGAAGTGGGTAAAATATTCCAGTTGCTTCCAAAGACGGAGGAGCAAAAAAAAGAGGCTCTTGCTAAAATTGAAGAGGCCTACTTTAAACTTGGCGACTTGTATTTTCTAAAATTAAATGAGCGGGAAAACGCATTTTCATCTTATGAAAAACTACTCGAACGTTTCCCGAATTCAGAATATGCAGCAGAAGTACTTTACAAACTTTACCTGATCAGCCGCGAAAAAAATGATGGCCTGCCTGCCGGACAGGCAGGTAAAGCGGAAGGGTTTGTCAACCTTCTTAAAAGCAAATATCCCAACTCAACATTTACCAAAGTACTTATCAACCCGGACTATCTCAAAGAGACAAGTGTAGCGGCTGAGAAACAGAAACTCATTTACAAAGAAGCATACGCTTCTTACCAAACTGGTAATCTTAGAGAATCGCAGGAAAAAATAACGCAAGCCCTGAATGTGGGTGAAACAGGTTTCACCTCACAACTCGAGCTTTTAAAAATACTTATCACAGGCAAAACCGAAGACATTACAAAATACCAGTTCGAACTAGGCGAATTCATGAAAAAATATCCCGAGGGCAGCCTTAAGGATTATAGCAATAATTTATTGGCGTCTTCCAAAGCATTTCAGGAAAAAGTTGAGCGTGCCAAGGGCATACGGTTTTCCAACATAGCTTCTGAACCTCACCGCTTTGTTTTGGTTTATAAAAACACTAATAAAATAAGTGATAAGGTCTCGGGGGCACTGGAGGCTTTTAATAAAGTTTCATTCCGAGAGAAGAGATTGAATACAACTAATCTTGTATTTCACGATGATTACGTTTTGACCATAGTCACCGATTTTCCAGATCGACTGTCAGCGGTAGATTATTTCGACAAATTCACCTCACAAGTGAGTAACAATAAGACGTTTGCATCCCATAAATTCGATACTTTTGTTATCACGAAAAACAACTTCGATATTTTCTACCGAACAAAAGCCCTCGATGAGTACCTCACCTTCTTTGACCGAAACTATAAAAAAGAAAATCAGTGAGCTGCTGAATATTAAAAAGCACTGGTTTCCTACAGTCGTTAAATATACCTGGATAGGTCTTCTTTGTATCCTGCTAGGCCTTCCACTTTTCATCTTCACGGTAAGCATTGATCTATTTGGCCTTTACGGGGGGATGCCCAGTCTAATTGAGGTTGAGAATCCGGAGAATGATTTGTCGTCCCAATTAATTTCAGCAGATGGCGTTTTACTTGGGGCATACTTTCGCTATAACAGTAACCGGAGCCAGGTTTCATATCATGAACTATCAGAAGATCTTATTAATACATTACTACTATCAGAAGATCATCGATTTTATGATCATTCAGGCTTGGATTTTCCCGCCTACCTCCGCGTACTTTGGGGGTTGGTTACGCTCAACCCTGCAAGAGGCGGAGGCGGAAGCACGATCACACAGCAATTAGCTAAAAATCTTTATACACGCAACCCGGATAAAAGCCTTGATGGGCTTATTGCCAAACTGGGTAAATATCCACGAAGAGTGATTCAAAAAAGCAAAGAATGGATCATCTCCGTTGAACTCGAAAAGAATTTTACAAAAGAAGAAATCATAGCTATGTACCTCAATACGGCTGCATTTAACAATAATTCCTTCGGAATAAAAGTTGCTGCCAAGACGTACTTCAGCACAACGCCTGACAGTCTTAATCTCCAGGAATCGGCCGTGTTGGTAGGAATGCTACAAAACCCAACACTATTTAATCCGGCCAGCAGGCCAGAGAATGCCCTGAGAAAAAGGAATTCAGTTCTTTATAAACTTTATAAGAAAGGTTTCAAGATTAAAACACGCGAGCAGTACGATTCAATAGCTGCACTCCCATTGGATTTGGACTTCAAAGTCCAAGATCACAATTTTGGCCTTGCAACTTATTTTCGTACCGTGGTCAATAATTACCTGTTGAATTATTGCAGGGCAAGGGGTATAGATTTGTATAACTCTGGTTTAAAAATTTACACCACTATCGATAGCCGCGTACAGAAATATGCAGAAGAAGCAGTCTCCGAACACATGACAACCCTTCAAAAAGGGTTTGTTGAGGAGTGGAAAAAGAGAGGTCGCAATCCGTGGATAGATGATGACACTCATGCTGAAATCCCAAATTTTTTAAAGCTTAGAATAAAGCAATCCGATACCTACAAAAATCTGGTAGAGAAATATGGTGAAGGAGATGACTCCATTAAAATCATGCTTAACCTAAAAAAACCCATGACCGTCTTCTCATGGGGAGGAGAGCGTGATACTATTTTCAGTTCAATGGATTCATTAAACTATTACAAACGATTTCTTCAAACAGGCATGATGGCAATGGATCCTATTAGTGGAAATATCAAAGCGTGGGTTGGCGGTATTAATCACGAATACTTTAAGTACGATCATGTAAAGCAAGGCACGCGACAGCCTGGGTCAACTTTCAAGCCATTTGTGTATGGACTAGCGATGGAATCAGGGTATTCCCCCTGCGAGACGAGAAAAGATATTTCACCTAGTTTCAAAGTGTCAGGCACTGTTTGGTATCCGCCTAATGCCAATGGTTCAAAAGGTTCAGGCATAGAATTAAACCTACGACAGGCAATGGCACAGTCCGTAAATTCTATCACAGCACAAATTATGCAAGAACTTGGGCCTGAAAATGTTGTTGAGTTCGCCAACAGAGTTGGCATTGAAAGTAAGCTTGATCCCGTACCAGCGCTATGCTTAGGCACCAGTGATGTTTCTGTTTTTGAAATGGTAGGAGCCTACAGCACTTTCGTAAACAATGGAATACACATCAAACCATTTTTCATCACACGCATTGAAGATAAAAATGGAAATGTGATTGAAAACTTTGTCCCTAAAACACACCAAGCCATAAACGAGCAAACGGCCTTTAAAATGATATACATGCTTCGGGGAGGCATTGAAGAAGAAGGAGGAACTTCCCGTGGATTGAGCCGCGATTTAAAAATAGATAATGAAATCGGAGGCAAGACCGGTACAACCAATAATGCCTCGGATGGTTGGTACATGGGTTTAACGCACGATTTAGTAACAGGAGTTTGGGTAGGTGGTGATGAACGTTCCATCCATTTTCCTACGTGGGATTTCGGAGCAGGAACCAGATCAGCAAGACCTATTTGGGATAAGTTCATGACAAAACTTTATGCCGATCCTGAAAGCGGAGTTAAAAAAGGTCAATTCAAACGCCCGGCTTCAGGATTGGATATTTCATTTGACTGCGGAAAGTTTACAGAAGAATCAGATTCCGTTATTGTCGATGAAGAGCCGTGGGACATTAATAACTAGCGAAGTTTTGAATGACTGATGTTCTGAAAGGACAAGTTGCATCGCTGCCTGATTCTCCAGGGGTTTACCGATTCTACAATACTGAAGAAACCCTTATCTACGTTGGTAAGGCCAAAAGTTTAAAAAAAAGAGTCAGCAGCTATTTCAACAAGCAGTCACAATACAATCGCAAAACAGAAAAGCTGGTCTCTGAAATTTGCAAAATAGAGTACACCATTGCTCCCTCTGAGTTCGATGCGCTGCTCTTGGAAAACAATTTTATTAAGCAAAATCAGCCCAAGTATAATATTTTATTGAAAGACGATAAGACCTTTCCTTATCTCTGTATTCTCAAAGAACGCTTCCCACGGATTATATCCACTCGCAAATACATTCCAAATCAAGGCGAATACTTTGGCCCATACACCAGTGTGGTTTCCATGAACAGTGTTTTGGAACTTATCCGTCAGCTCTATTCCATCCGCACGTGTAGCCTTTTATTGAATCCTGAAAACATTGAGCAAAAAAAATTTAAAGTTTGTCTTGAATACCAAATAGGAAATTGCAAAGGCCCCTGTGAAGGATTGCAAAGCGAAGAGAGTTATCTCGAAGAAATAACTCAGGCGCGAAACATTCTTAGAGGCAACCTAAGTGTGGTGGAAGAATACTTTTCAAACCACATGAAAAAATCAGCGACTGCGTTGGAATTTGAAAAGGCAGAACTTTTTAAAAACAAAACCCATCTTCTGGAAAAGTTCCACTCCAAGTCCTTAGTTGTTAACAAAAAACTTACAGATATTGATGTCATCACTATCAGCAGTAATGAACAAGATGCCTTTATCAACTATATGCAAATCAAAGAAGGTGCTATCATCTTCAGCAAAAACCTGGAAGTCAAAAAGAAACTAAATGATGAATCAGATGAAGATATCCTTAGTCTTGCGGTACAGGAGATGAGAATCACTTATGGAAATTCAAACAAGATTATTTTTAGCAATGTTTCGGTTCTAGTCAATTCAGAAGATGAGGAAAACGTTGTTCCCCAAATTGGTGACAAAAGAAAATTGGTAGCCGTGTCCCTTACCAATGCCCTTCACAACCGTCATAAAAAAGAAACTGAAAAATCAGAAAAGAAATCAAAAGGATTTGAGATTTTATCTGTCCTTCAAAAAGATCTAAGGCTCTTAAATTTTCCAAAAATAATTGAATGCTTTGACAACTCTAATTTTCAGGGCACTACACCCGTAGCCGCCATGGTTCGGTTTGTAGATGGAAAAGCAGATAAAGCAGGCTACAGGCACTTCAATATTAAAACAGTAATCGGCTCTGATGATTTTGCTTCCATGAAAGAAATTGTAGGCAGACGATATAAACGTATCATAGATGAGAATGAAGTAATGCCTAGCTTAATTATTGTGGATGGTGGCAAAGGGCAATTGAGCAGTGCTTGCGAAGCACTTAAAGAGCTTCACATTTACAATCAAGTACCCATCATTGGCATCGCTAAAAAACTGGAAGAAATCTACTATCCAGATGATCCCCTTCCCCTGCACATAAACAAAAAATCTCCAAGCCTACTACTTATCCAGCGAATTCGGGATGAAGCCCATCGGTTTGCTATAAACTTTCATCGCCAAAAAAGGAGTAAGTCCACAATGGTTTCAGAACTAGAATCTCTTGCTGGTATTGGGAAGCAGACAGCGGATCAACTCTTAGCGAAATACAAATCTTGGAAAAAAATAAAAGAGGCTCCGCAGGAAGATCTTATTAAACTAGTTGGCATTAAGCGGGCAGCGCTTATCAAGGAGCAGAAATAAAAATAGGGCCGAAGCCCCATATTATAAAATCAATTTGAAGTTTAATGATTTAATACTCCCAAAGATTGTGCTCACGCTCCATCATCTTCATTTCCTCCCACTCTGTGGCCCAAACTGCTTCCTTATGCATCAAATAGATGTCATATATTCTATTGTCGTCAGGGTTTTCCACCTTATCAATGGTTCCATGGAATAAGCGAAGCAGAAATGCGTCAGCATAGTTTTTATTCTCAGCAGTATTATAGCGATTAAACCAAATGGCCTCATCGGGATGGTTGCGGAATACTAATTCAAGGTCTTTATATTTAAACCAACCAATTAACTTATAAGTAGAAGTATTTTGGTCAAATGCTTCAAGCTTCATCGCTAACATATCATAATAAAGCCGTGATCTTCTTTTGTCAAAAATAACATCCTCAACAAGGGTTAGCTGATAGATCTCATTTGGTAAAAACTCAGAAGCCCTTCCCGCAGTTGTTGCCTGCCATTCATCCTTTGATGTCTCAGGGTTTTTACCTTTGCTATCCGCAAGAGCTGTATAATTTTTACCATTATAGGTAACATTATCACCTGTATAATTATCAGAAGCTGGATCCCAGTTAGGGAAAGTCTGACCGGCCTGTGAAACTAGATTATTCTGGAAGGTTGCCTTATCCATCTTAACCGTAAGTGAATCCTTTATATAGATATCGGCTATCTCTCCAGACTTAACGGCATTTAAAATAAGTTTAGGCAGTTCATTTCCAACGGCAAAAAAACCCTTGTTTTGCTTTTCGCGAAGATCAATGGATCTCCACACCTTTGCTTTGTAAAGTTGCTCGTATTTCGGAATCCGCAGCAAGGAGTTTGGATTAAACTGACCATCAGTCTCCTGAGCCCAGCATGAGCCTGTTACCAGAAAGGTCAACAACAATAAAAAATTCCTCTTTCCCATAATCATGTTAAACTTTATTGAATCGGTATGGTAAATACACCTCCTACAACATCTACCTTCTCCTCTTGTCCTTGAAATGTTCTACGGGTAACAGTTTTAATGTCTACTACAATTCTGTCACCTGGCCTGAACTGAGATCTCCAAGCGCTAATATCAGGAAGTTCTGATGTTGCATTAATAGTTGCCACCCGCGCAGTTCCCCGGGCTAAAATCACCTCCATACTTCTAATCCTATAGGTTGCATCCTTAGGCACTTCCGATTTAAAGTTCTCGTCTGCATCTGCAGAAACCCTAAGACCTGTTAGACTAGCTCCTTTAACTCCATTTTTTTGATCAATTTCTTTCCCGCTATTATCACGAGGAACGTACCTGGGTTTTGGAATTGGCTTTACATCAAAAGGTTCAGTTCCAAGGGTAGCTCCACCATTTGATACAGTAATAAAGACTTTTCTTTCCTTTGGAATAATAGTAATCTTTCCGATTTTCTCCCCTTTTACAATGTCTGCGCCTTTGCCCGTAAATGTTGGATTATAATTAGTACCTAAAGCAGGAACTTCGATATTAACAGTATTTCCACAATTCATATAAAGTGTCGGGGCGTTTCCTGTCGTAACCCGTATAACTGGCTTTGCAACGATATACTCAATTGTCCGGGTGAAAGTGGAATCACCATATCCCCTAATTTCTGCCTTGAAGGTCTGTTTGGATTGCCCATTGGCATCATAATTTGATGCCGAAGCAAGAAATTCAATTTTCCCCATTTGAATTTTCGTCTCAGGATCAATCTCTATCTGAAGGGGTTGACCATTTCTGAACATGGTCGGTGTTACTCCCTCTGCTGCTGCTGCTACAAACAATTTTGCAACGTATTTATCACCTGCCGCCACAATTGAGGCATTTGGCTTCACCATTGGCACAATCGTTGTAAACTTCACAGTACCCGCGTCCGCAAGCTTCGCCAAAACATCAAGAGCCTTACTTTCATAATCTAAAATCTCTGTTTGCATCTGGGTAACAGATGCCAGTGCTGCAATTGGGGGGGTGTTCTCAAATGTAAACGTTAAAAAATCCTTCTTATTATGGTCTGGATCATCCGCAAAGAAGGCAATATCTTTTGGAGCCTTTGCCAAAGGAGCGAACTTTTCGCCTGAAAGGTCAGAAATGTCTTTTACATAATCATTCAATGTTTTTTCAAAAGCCGTACCGACAGGTGAATTGGGATCCATCATCATCGCGGCTACCTGCGAGCCATGGTTATTGATGAATTTGCCATCAACGGTTGTTGTACCCGAAATCTCGAACATCCTTGTTTTCAGAGTTTCAATGTCCTTCATTGTTTTTGCGGTGGCTTCCCTTACTTTTTGAGCATTGGAAACAGCTGCTACAACTTTAGGATTGGTCTTTTTTGCACCCGCCTCAACTATGCTTGCCAAAACAAGTGTATTCTTTCTATCGCCTTCACTTTTCAATTCATCGAGGGTAACATTTATAATGGCAAATTTTTCGAGGACGGCACTACTTACCTGAAGTGCCAGCAATGCTGTGAGCACCAGGTACATCATACCAATCATCTTTGCCCTGGGAGTTTCTTTGCCGCCTGACATAGTCTATCCTATTTAGGTTGTTTATATTAACTAATAAATTATTTACCTGTGCCTTTCATGGCTGTGAGCATACTACCATAAACATTATTAAGTGATGTCAGGTTATCAGTCAATTTAGTAAGCTCTCCTGTGAACTTAGCTGTATTGCTGCCAACTTGTGATAAGCCAGACATAGCACCGGTAAGACTCTCATAGAATTTATTCATGTTCTTTACGTGTGAGTCGGCATCTTTCAATTCCATTTCATAAACAACATTCAGCATTTGCAAATTCTTGGTAACTGCCTGCATTTGTTTGTGATACTCACCTGTGTCTTTCGAAGCATCGGCCATGGCGCCAACTGCTTTCATTGCGCTGCCGTATGATTTGTTCATCTCCACAAGCGAAGCTGCTGCGGAGGTTACATTTTTAGCGTACTCGTTGGTTGCCACTGCAGCATTTGAGAGGCTGCTCATCTGTGATGCTGAGGTGGCCAAATTGTTAAGTCCTTTGCCGAGATTGTCAAGCAAGTTTTGATCAACCTTTGCAGTCTTAAGCATTTCGTCAATTTTTAAAAGTGCTGAATCACCACCAGCCCCTGGACGGTTGCTGATGCGGGTAGGTTGAGCAGGGCCTTCAAAGTCTTCTGCCAACTCTGGATACACTTTTGACCAATCTGATTCTGGATGAGGCGGTTCAAATGCGCTGAGGAAGAAGATAGCTGCCTCCACAGAAAGACCTATCATCAACATTTGGTCAGCACCCTCAAGGTGAAGAATTTTAAACAATGCACCTATGATTACGACTGCAGCACCAATACCATAAACTTTTGGCATAATGGTGACGTAGAGTAAATCCATGAATCCGCCTTTTTTCTTGCTCATTGTAGTAGAGTTTTAAGTTTTTGCCAATTAGTTTTTAAATATAACGAGAGTTTTCAATTATTAAAATTCACTTCCTGATGACCTGCCCAAGTGTGTCATGGCACAACGAAACCCGATGTAGGCTCGTGAAGAGTCTTTATACTCGTATGTTCTTGTTCCCGTCTCGAGATAATACGCCACATCTTTCCACGAGCCACCTCTCACTACTTTCTTGGGAGGAATCTTGGCATTGAATTTCTTGCTCTCTGGATTTGTCCGTGGATCTATATACTGTGGATTCAAATCCCAAACGGTAGGCACAGAGGCTGGGTTAAAATCATCCAGACACCATTCCGATACATTACCGGATGTATCGAAGATACCATAATCATTCGGGAAGTAAGACATAGCAGGCGAGGTGTAGGCGAATCCATCATCATAAAAATTGCCTCTGCCCGGTTTGAAGTTTGCGAGCATACAACCTTTTGAGTTACGGATGTAAGGGTTGCCCCAAGGATACTTGGCCATATCTCGGCCTCCGCGTGCTGCATATTCCCACTCGGCCTCTGAAGGCAGTCGAAACTCAGGCATTGGAAACTCACCTACTGTTTTTCTGTAATCGTTCAAGTAAGCTGTCCTCCATTTTCCAAAAAATGCGGCTGCGTCCCAGTTAATTCCAACGACCGGGTATTGGTCATAGCCTGGATGCCAGTAATAATAGTCTTGAATTGGATCGCCCATGTGGTGAGCAAAATCCCTTACCCAAGAGGTTGTGTCAGGATAATATTTTTGACGAAACTCTTCTGCGCTAACGGTTGGAAACCCTTCAATTGTTCCATTATCAACCAGGAAGAAATTTGTGAACTGGCGATATTCGTTATTGGTTATTTCTGTATCGTCCATAAAAAATGGGCCAATAGTAACCTGCTTGTTAAAGTTGATTTGAGTGGAGGCTGGATCTTCGTCCGCCTGACCCATGTGAAATGTTCCGGCAGGAATTGGCACCATCCCATACGGAATAGTCATTACCCAACCTTCGCGATTTGGGACACCGATCAATTCCCCCCCATCGCCCCCTTTTTTTCCACCACCAATACCCAGCAGACTGCAACTTGCAGAAATAACTGCCAACCCGAACAAAGCCACGTAACTTAAACTTTTTGGAGAGACCATTTTATTCATATTCAATTTTTTAATGCGCCTTATTGTTTCACAACCCCAACTTTTAAGGGGTGAAAGTTATGCTTTAGCCTACTATAAATTTAAAAAAGTAGTCACAAATTCTATAAAATCCTGAAATAAGCAAAATTATTTTCGGTTTAATGCCTGTATCGGGGAGTTCTGACCACTTTTTTGCCGCTACCCGGATTGACGGGCAATTCATACGTGAGCATAAATTCGTGAGAAGTAGGCTGCTTTGCCTTCTGATCCTTAATTACGTAATCAATAGCATAGCCTAGTTTCAAGGATTTATCTTTCAAAATGCTATATCCTAATAAAAGTATTACTGCCTCTGATTGACGAAACGATAATCCACCCCACATAGTATCCTTGAAGTACGCTAATCCACCCACATCGAAACTTGTTTTTGTGAAATCAGATTTCACAAGACCCATGAACTGAAACCGTAAGTCAAAATTTAGCTCGTAAAAATATCCTCCCGTTACATACAAATGACTTTGCAATGCATTTCTTTGACTCAACCCAAAATCAAAAGTTGATTTAATAAGGTGATTGAAACTTACCCCGGCATAATATTTTTCCTTTCTAAAAAAAATTCCCATGGCAAGATCCGGTCTCACCTGCGACTCCTTGCCCCCCTTTAGCAGCGGATCATCTGGATCTGTTGGTATATATTGGTTGAAGTTTATTGTTTGAGAATAGAGGCCAGCCCTTAGACCAAAACTTAATTTGCTTTCCTTAATTCCTAAATGATAGGCGTAAGAAGCCTGTGCTTCAAGATTATTTTGTGGTCCCAATTTGTCATTCACAATGTAGGCACCAAAGCCACTATTAATCTTAAACAGTGGCGTGCTCATGCTAACAATTTGTGTAGTGGGTGCCCCTCCGCCTCCAAATGTAGGTTGGTAGTTAAGCCATTGACTTCGATGTATCGCAGTCAATTTTGTTACCCCATCCACACCGGCAAAGCCAGGATTAAAATACAGCGTATTAAACATGTAATGGGTGAACTGGGGATCTTGCTGAGCAAGCAGCCCCAATGCCGGTAGCATGAGAAACGCTATGATAATTACCTTTTTCAAAATTTTTCCAACAAAAAAGAATCTTAAATATACAGTAATTCAGAGGACACTTTCAAAGCCAAAGTAATTAAAGTGTAATAAAATCTAAGGCCTGCTAAAAACGTAACCATGAATAAGTTATTTTATCCCGTTTGCTCTCTTAATATAAAGTTCCAACGCTCCGGTCATAGAGGGAGCGTTTGGGAGTGGAGCCTCAATATCCAAAATTAGACCAGCGTCATGAACGGCCTTGGAAGTGGTAGGGCCAAAGGCTGCTAGCCGGGTATTGTTTTGTATGAAATCGGGAAAATTAACGAGCAATGAGTTGATGCCCGATGGGCTAAAAAATGCCAGGATATCATAGTACACGTTTTTAAGATCGCTGAGATTTGCCGCCACCGTATGGTAGATGACAGCCTCTGTAAATTGGTATCCATTTTCTCTTAAAAAATCGGGGATATCATTCTTGCGAATGTCAGAGCAGGGGAACAAGAACTTTTCGTTTTTGTGTTTCTTCACTATCTCCAAAAGATCGTGGGTATCCTTTAAGCCCGTAAAAATCTTGCGCTTCCGAATGACAATATACTTTTGAAGGTAGTTGGAGGTTTGGTCAGAAATACAAAAGTATTTCATGTCCGCTGGCATTTCTATCTTAAGCTCCTGACAGATAATAAAAAAATGATCTACTGCATTTCGGCTCGTGAAAATAATAGCCGTGTGATTCAAAATATCTACTTTCTGTTTTCTAAATTCCTTAGCTGGAACAGGGTCAACTTGTATAAACGGCCTGAAGTCAATCTTTAGATTAAACTTTTCCGCTAGTTTAAGATAAGGGGAGTTTAGGTCTGTGGGTGCCTCCTGTGTGACCAGAATGCTTTTCACTTTACGCATTCTGTCATTAGCAGTTTCAGTCATATCAACACGGATCGGGTTCGGCTTAATAAAATACGACCTTTATTAGAATCACAAGCGGAATTAATTCCGATGCACAAAGGTAAAAAAATAAATGAAAAATCCGGAAGGGTACCCGGGTCATTAATTTTAGGAAGATTATAATCTGCCACACTATAAGTATGCATGCTATCACATAAAAAAGATTATAATACCACGCTGGGTTTAATACCTTACCCATGAAAAAGAACATAACAAGAAGTGAGATCACCCCAAATGTGAAAAAGAGAAGCCGGATAAAGTTGAAAAATTGCAGAGCCGTTATTTCGGTTGCCCTGTACAAGTAGGAAACCATGCCGATCAAGGTCAATTTACCAAACAAGGCGAGAAGGATAATGGCAGCCAGCTTTATCCATTGAAAAAAGCCCTCCTTTAAAGAGTTGACTTGAAAAAAGTTTGCCAAGCTCAATTCTGCGTACGCAAAATGGAAGATTATCATCAATAAAAATGCGGTAAGCAAACTGGCAAATGTGTAAAAGAGAAGATTGACACTTGATGTGATTCTTATCACCATAATATTTTCTTCGCGCTCTTGCACCGAAAAAAGTTTGGTAAAGTTTAGGTAATCAAATGTCAATTTTGGGTTGGTTCTTAAGAGCGAGACAAAGAAAATTAGCAAAAGAAGTGACGCTACTATGGAAAAGTTTAGAAAGTATTGCGCTTTTCTTTTTACCAGACTTTCATTTTCCGTCCGGATCGTATTTTTTATCACGAGGCGCGTGGAAATATCTACTGCCGGTCGCACTATACTAAAATTGAGTGGAGTTGAGTACAATGCGGACAAACTATCGAGGGGATAAAAGATAACTCCCTTTTTTTTTGATGTGATCAGTCTTCCCCCAATGAATACTGAAAATTCCTTTTGACTTTCTATTCGTAAAGAAACTCCTTTGAATAAATTGGCATCGACAAAAAAATAAATTGTGCGTGGATTCTTAGTGGGATCATAGTCCTGATATTGGCTATTCAAAAAAAATTTCCAATCATCCTTTAGATCTTTAATGACTGTATCCTCATGAGGTTGCGCCTCCACCATTCCAGATAGAATAATAACAAGGCAGGCCGCAAAAAATCTCTTCATCCTATTTAAACTCAAAACTATCAATAAAAGACTCAGCAAAATAGCTTGAATATTTCCCACACTAAATTAAGTGTTGGATTGCCTTACCTTTGAACTCAATTCTCTTAGATGGCCGGTCTCTATATTCACATACCCTTTTGCAAACAAGCCTGTCACTATTGCGATTTTCACTTTTCTACGAATCGGGAATTGACCCATCAACTTAGCGAAGCACTGGCCACGGAATTAAAGCTTCAAAAGGAATATCTTAAAGGTGAGGTGCTAAAAACTATTTACCTGGGAGGTGGCACGCCCTCGCTCCTTTCCGTAGAAGACCTTGAAATTATTTTTAATGCTATTTCAGCAAATTATATAGTTGATGCTCACCCTGAAATATCGTTGGAGGCAAATCCCGATGATCTCACACCAGAGAAGCTTTCAGAGCTTAATCGGGTTGGCGTTAATCGACTGAGCATAGGCATTCAGTCCTTTGATTATGAAGTTTTGAAATTTCTTAACAGAGCTCATGACGCGCAGGCCGCCTTGGGTTGTGTGAAATTGGCTCGTGAAGCCGGATTCAACAATTTAAGCATCGATCTGATTTACGCTATCCCAGGTCAGGATAATAGTGCATGGAAAAAGAACCTTGAACAAGCGATCCTTCTTTCACCTGAACACATCTCTGCTTATTCCTTAAGTATTGAAGAAAAGACAACCTTTGGCCGATGGCAACGATCAGGCAAATTAAAAGCAGTTGATGAGGAACTTGCCGCACAACAATTTGAAATGCTCATGGAAGAATTGGAGCTGGCCGGCTATGAGCACTACGAAATTTCAAATTTCTCTAAACCTGGGTTTCACTCGCGTCATAATAGCAGCTATTGGGAACAGGAGCATTATTTAGGCGTTGGCCCCAGTGCCCATTCTTATAATGGCAACACGCGTCAATTTAATGTTCTCAACAATCATCTTTACAACAAATCTTTAGCGGACAGTAAAATTCCGTTTGAGGTGGAACTCCTTACCCCCGCTAATAAGATCAACGAATATATTTTTACCACGCTGCGCACTAACCGTGGCTGTGACTTTTTGAAGTTAAAGCGTGAACACGGTTACGATATTCAAACAAAAAATGCCGCCTACTTAAACAACATTATTCAACATAAGCTTGCCTTTATGGATAATCATGTTCTAAAACTCACCCGCTCGGGCAAGCTACTCGCGGATAAAATTGCTTCTGATCTCTTTGCGGAAGAAGGCCAAAATTAACTGCCCAACACTCAAGCTCCACTTCAAACCCTCCAATAGAGTGAACTGTTTTAAGGCTTCGCTTAAATGGTACTAGATCATAATTGATTTTTTTGTACACCATAGTACAGAATTGCTTATTTTAAGCGCCTCATTCAATATTATGACAGAACAGGAAAAACGAGTATACATGCTACTCAAAGCTGTGATTTATCATTATCACGGCCTGGATGAGATGGAAAAATTAGACCTGGAAGAAACTGGAACAAGATTGAAGGCCGAAGAAGAGTTGAAATGGGCCTTGCAATTTGTTGCAAAGGATTACATAACGGCCTTCGACCGGGCTCGCGAATATCTGAATGATATTATTGGAGACTATGTTAAAGACAAACGTGTAGAGCTTATTAACATGGTGTGGCAATCCAACAACCTGAAAGGCTACGTTACCGAAATGGAAGCCACCGCCATGCTTAAACTTGCCAAAGATTGGAATGTGGAGAAAGAACTGATTGAGATGGTGCTGAGGTAATATTTTATTACAAGCTCATCATATCCTTAAACTTCGCAGCCTGTCTTCTGCTCACTTCCACTTTATCACCTCCTTTTAACTTCACCATCAGCCCGCCATTAAACCAAGGCTCAATGCCTTCCACCCAGCTAAGATTAACGATATGTTTGCGGCTGGCGCGGAAAAATGCACGCTCGTCTAATTTCTCGTCCAAGGCATTAAGCGACTTATGGATCATCGGGCGATTGGTTTCAAAATAGACTTTTATATAGTTACCATCGGATTCAAATAACCGGATGTTGGCCAGACTCACGAACCAACACCGTTCTCCATCTTTTACAAATACCTGATCTTCCAAGCCAAGCTTGCCTTCGCGTGCCCGTCCGGCTTTTGCCCTTTCCTTTTCCATTATTTTTTGCACTGCTTCAGACAGGCGCTCGGCCGTAATGGGCTTGAGCAAATAATCTAACGCATTTACTTCAAATGCTTTTAGGGCAAACTCATCGTAGGCAGTTGTGAACACCACGAGGGGCACTGAATCCAGTGACTCCAAAAGCTGAAAGCCTGTTCGCCCTGGCATTTGTATATCCAGAAATAAAAGATCAGGATTAAGCTCTTCAATCATTTTTTCAGCCTCATCAGCATTGGTAGCCTCACCTGCGATTTCAATCGAGGGGTGTTCTTCCAAAAGTTTCATTAACTCTTTGCGCGCCAGGCGCTCGTCATCCACTATTAGTGCCTTCATAGATTATGTAAGTGAGGTATTATTATTTCCGTTAGAACAAAAGTATCGCTTTCAGTCAATATTCTAAAAGAAGCTTCATCGCCATAAATGAGTTTAAGGCGTTGACGTGTATTTTCAAGGCCTAATCCACCTGACGTTTTTCTTGCACCATTCAGTTGAAAGTGCCCGCTGTTGCGGATATGGATTTTTAAACGATCTTTCTCCACACGGGTTTTGATCTGGATAATCCCTCCCTCCTTCAATTTGGATACACCATGCTTAATCCCATTTTCAACCAACGTTTGGATCATCAGCGGGGGAACCATAAAGTCTGCTGATCCCGAATCGATGTCCAGCTCTGTTCTTAACCTCTCTTCAAAACGAATGCTCTCAAGGCCCAGGTAGTCTTTTACAATCTTAAGTTCATCTTCAAATTTGGTAAGCCCGCGCTTTTCGGTGACTAACGAGTTTCGTAAAATACTGGAAAGCTGATTGATGGCCATCTTCGATTTTGATGGGTTCTCATCCACAAGTGCGCGAATACTATTCAGTGCATTAAATATGAAATGAGGGTTGAGTTGTGACTTCAGGTTGTTCAATTCAATTTCCTTTATGGAAGCTTCCAGTTTCAAAGACTTATTGTATCGTTCAAAATAATTATAAATGAAGTAGAGCACCGACCAGAGGAAGAAAATGATCGCGTAAAAAAAAGATTGACCAAGGAATACAAAAGGATCGAGCACTACATTTTTATTGAATAAACCCAATGAAACGGATACCGGTATGCGTAAAAAATACATAATGGCTCCAATTACAAAAACGCTGAAAATTACTCTCGGTATCAATCGGGACATTCCCAGACTTAACCATTTCCAGCGATTCATGAAATTGCGATATATGTGCGAAACAATCAGACAAAAAGACGCTTCATACAAGAGAAAAGCAATCCGCTGATTACTGATACTGCCTTCATCTTGAGCAAGTACCGCCACTATTTGTACTATGGCGTAAATAGACCATCCACCCGCTTGCAAACTCCAGTATAACCTTCCCTTATTTACCATTGCCGGGCAAATTTAACAAATGAAAGGGCTTTGAAGACTTTCTTACACGAGTGGACGAAAATGATTGGTCAAAACTTTCAAGTATTAAACCAAGAACTATTTCTTCTTTTGAGAATTTTTATTGTTCGCTGCCTCCATAGCCGCTTGAGCCATCTTCTTCTCATTTTCTAGTATATACCGTAATTTTGAAGCTTCCAGTCTGGCAGCAACCGACTGATCCTTTAGTTGCTTTATTTCATTTCTTAGTCGGGCATTTGCATCACGCAACACATCATGGCTTTTCTTTTGATCGTAAGCGTAAAAAACAGCAATAATTGAAACAAGTGCCAGCAGGATAGTTGGGATTTTATTTTTCATAACTACTTGTTTTTGTTTTTAGATTTCTGAAGAGCTTCTTCTGCTATTTGCTGAGTTTCCGTAACCTGGAGTTCGGCCATTTTTCTTTGTAAAATCTCTTCCTTCAATGCTGCTTCCATCACTTCTTTTTGTCTTGCAGATTCCAGTTCGGCTTTTACCATTATCTTCGCTAGGTTCTCCGCTTTTATTTGCTGTGTCAGCCCATAGAAGAAAAAGAAAAGCGAAAGCAAAGCCAATATCCCGATAATCACATTTTTTCTCATACCTATTTATTTTTCTTCTTAGATCTTTTGGAAGATTTAAGTTCTTGCTCATATTTCTCCTTCATCGTTTTGGCGTCCTTTTGATTTTCCAGCATCATTCTTTCACTAATCATGGCTTGTTGCCGGGCTGCCACTAACTCCTTCCGGTAAATTTCATCGGGGTTATGATTGAGCCTGTATTTCAATTTCATAATTCTTTTAAACGATTCGTCAATCCGCGCTATACTAATCTCCCCACTCTCAACAAACTTGCGGATGATCTCGTGGACTTTTGTTACGGTTCGCTCCTCACTTCCGGAAATATTGTTGGAGAACACCATGATGTCTACACCGGCATTTATGGCAAGCTTAATGGTTTCCTCCAATCCATAATTTTTGGCGATAGCGTGCATTTGCATATCATCCGAAAATACCACGCCATTAAAACCAAGCTTCTTTCTTAGAATACCATCCAAAATATCTACTGAAAGAGTTCCAGGTAAACCGTTTTTATCCAATCTTTTGTTCACAATGTGAGCCGTCATCACAGCATCCACATAACCAGAATCAATGATCATCTTATACGGTTTCAATTCGCGATCGCTCCACGTATTGGTTACATCGGCCACACCAAAGTGAGTGTCTTCTTTTGAACTGCCGTGTCCGGGAAAATGCTTCAGTGCGGTGATCACCCCTACTTTGCGATGTTGCTTAATGTACTCGATGGCCATTAGGGCAACTGTATCTTCATTCACAGAAAAAGCACGTTCAGGTTTCACAATCACTGAGTTTTCAGGATTGATCGAAATATCTACACAGGGTGCAAAATTTACATTGATGCCAAGCCCCGCTAAATTTGCTGCGATGGATCCCGCATAGAACCTTACCGAGTCTAGCGTTTTTGATTTGCCCATAACTGCAGCCGTGATGGAACGCGGAAAGCCATATTTCTCCTTCAGCCGGTTTACTTTTCCACCTTCCTGGTCTATGGAAATAAAAAGCGGAATGGTCGCAGCTTGCTGATACGTCCACGACATCTTTTTAAATTCCGCAAATGAATTTGACTTAGGAATATTTTTCTCAAAATAAATAATTGAACCAGCCTTGCCTTGTCTCACTTCTTCCAGCACCACAGGATCAACTTCAGCTTTCGGCATCCCAATCAAAATCATCTGCCCAATTTTTATAGTGAGGCTATCGGGGGTTTGGGCATTGAGGTTTATGAAGCCACCGATTAAAAAAAGACCAAGTAGGCAATGCCTTAATTTCCTTAGGATTTGTATCATAAATTCATTTTCGAATTAAATTTTAGAGCAAACTGAATTCTATAACTCCAAATTTTGAATTATTTCATTCAGTTCACCATCCCCGACATCTTGTTTTTCAGATTTATCATATATGGTAAGAAGATAAACTGTTGAATTTTGAATGAAAACATATGTTATCACTCTCGCCCCTCCTCGCTTACCTTTTCCTTTGCTAGCAATTGCAATACGTATTTTAAAACAGTTATTACCTATGGGCGTGCCACTCTCTGGATCTAGCATGATAGTATCTATCAGTGCTGAGTATTCTTTTTTTAGAGATGGGAATTTTTTTATTAATCGTTTTAACTCCTTCTCAAATCTGCGTGTCGGTAAAATCTTAAAGTTCATGCAACAGCTCTTGCGCAGTCTTTAATTTAATCTTTCCCCGCTTATGAAGTCTTACGTCAGAAGCTGCGTCATTCAAGTCTTCGATTAATTGGACTTTGGTCTTAGAAATAGGTTTCGCTTTTACGTAAGACGGGAATCCCCTTAGCAATTCCAAAATGAAATCAGCTTTATTGTCTTTAATGTCCAATAGCACTTTCATGGATAAATTATTTTATTGTTTCAAAGTTAAACAAAAGGCTTCTTTTCACCTATCTCAACAATTGAGTAAAATTCAGGATGCTTCGATGATAATTTTGAAATGGGATTAGTATCTTTATAA
>JANOLM010000225.1:0-1995 GCA_031419815.1 Bacteroidia bacterium | reverse complement strand
AGAAAGTAGGCAGTAGGCAAACTGCCATAGGCAAGGAGATCAATATATTCCTTCAAATTCATTATTCTTTGAAAATACCTGAGCAAATATTTAAATCATTTGGATTGAGCCCCGGACTAACTACTAGTCGAATTGGTTCAGGCCATATCAATTATACGTTCAGGATAGAAGGTGAGCCTTCTTTTATTTTACAACGCATCAACAAAAACGTTTTTAAGGAGCCTGAGGTAATTGCACAAAACATCAGGCTGGCTGCGAATTATCTTCGAGATCATCACCCCTATTTTATTTTCATGGCCAATCTTCACACATTGGACGGAAAAGAAATGGCCTATGATGATGATGGATTTCCTTGGCGGTTGTATCCATTGATTGATCATTCATTCACAATTGATCAGCTTGAAACGGATGAACAAGCTTTCGAAGCGGCACGCGCATTTGGAAGTTTATGCCGCAACCTGGATGGCTGTGATGTAAGTCAATTCAAATCCGTCATTAAAGGGTTTCAAGATCTTTTCTGGCGATATCAGCAATTTGAAGATGCCCTGGCGATCACTTCAAGAGAAAAGCTAATAGAAGCAAATGAAACCATTCAATCTGCAAAGCACTTTAGCTTCCTGGTTAAGAAATACGAAGAGCTTATTAAAAGTGGTGACTTAAAATTGCGCATCGTTCACAACGATACTAAAATAAATAACATTCTTTTCGATGGCATTACGGGTCAAACTATTTGTGCCATCGACCTCGATACACTTATGCCCGGCTATTTCATTTATGATCTGGGCGATATGGTGCGCACATTTGTGAGTCCTGTAAGTGAAGAAGAAAAAAACCTGGAGAAGATCGTGTTCCGCAAAAATATCTATGATTCATTAATGAAAGGGTATTTATCACAGATGAATGATGTGATGAGTCGTGAAGAAAAACAAGCCATTCCCTTTTCCGGACTAATGATGACTTACATTATGGCGTTGCGCTTTCTTGCTGATTATTTGAATGGCGATGTATATTATCACACCACCTATCCTGGGCAAAATCTTGTCCGCGCAAAAAATCAGTTCAGGTTTTTGGAGATGCTCTCGCAAAATGTTTAATCAATCACCCAGCAACATTCATTCGTTATCAAGAAGCATGAATTGAATAAATATTTAAAATACAACCAGTAATGTATTAAGTCCTACTCTGATTATTAACTTTTTCTATCTTTGAACAAATATCAACTTCATGAATAAAATATTCTTATTGCTTGTGTTCGTCTATGCGCTGAATGTCAACGCTCAGGTAAGCGAATCTGCTAAAAATTATGGAACATTGATCACGCCTTCTGATCTAAAAGATAATTTATCCATTATAGCATCGGACGCAATGGAAGGCCGCGAAACGGGAACCCGTGGACAGAAGATGGCAGCTGCTTTTATAGCCAATCATTTTCAAGAGCTCGGTCTGATCGCTCCTGTTAATGGAAGCAATTTTCAGACAGTTGAACTATATGGAACTACCCCACCAGTGGTTTCACTTGGTTCGGGCTCAACTTCCCTGATTCCGTTTGAAGACTTCGCTTACATCGGATCTGCCTCCACAGATGGTCAAATAGAAACACCTTTGATTTTCATCGGGATGGGAAAAGAGGAGGACTTAAAGCAAATAACAGTTACCGGAAAAAGTGTAATCGCCATTTTAGAACAAGGCGCTTCGTTGCGAAATAATCCAGTCATCACAGCACTGCGCGATAAGGAAGCCAAAGAATTTTTTATTGTAGTGGAGAGTAAAGAAATATATGCCACTATCTCTTCTTTTGCAAAAGGCAACGATAGACTAAGCTTAACCAAAAGTTCGATGCCTGGACTTTTCATACTTACCACGACCGGGGCAGAAAAATTATTCAAAATGCCTCTTGAAAAATTGAAGAAGGCATCAGCCGATAAAAAATTAGCAAAGCTAAAACCTGCTATGATCTCCTACTCTATCGCGCAAAGCTTTAAAGAAGTTAGGTCG
>JANOLM010000224.1:0-9042 GCA_031419815.1 Bacteroidia bacterium | reverse complement strand
GATCAGCCAGCCGCAGAAACCGAAAAACAAGATCCCATAAAAAAGCTCCAAGACGAATTGGCAGAAGCCAAAGATAAATTTGTTCGTCTTTATGCCGAGTTTGAAAACCACAGACGCAGGACTGCCAAGGAAAAACTTGATATGATCCAGTCCGCAAATGAGCAATTGATCAAGACTTTATTACCAGTTGCAGACGATTTTGAACGTGCAGAAAAATCTTTTAAAGATAAGAATGATAGAGAATCTGAAGGGTTCTTTTTAATCCAGAATAAATTCAAAAAAATACTAGATCAAAATGGAGTGAAGCCAATGGAATTCACAAAACAAAGTGAGTTCAATCCAGATCTTCATGAGGCTATCACTCAAATTCCAGTGCCCGATCAAAAACAAAAAGGCAAAGTGATGGATGTTGTAGAAAAAGGTTATCTGTTAAACGAAAAGGTTATCCGCTTTGCGAAAGTAATAGTAGGGAGCTAGGGGCAAATTTCTAACCTCCAAACTCCAATCTCTAGCCTCCAAGTGTTATGATAAGTCATACAAAGATTTAGATGTTTAATCATTCGTACAAACTTGCAATGGACATATTCTTTCTTCCTACTAACTTCTACATGTGGCACTTCATAAAAATTGTAAGTCAGTTCCAAATCTAAACTAACCTCTAACTTCCAACTTCTATTCATGGCCAAAAGAGATTACTACGAAATACTAGGCGTTAGCAAGTCCGCTTCACCTGAAGAAATAAAAAAGGCTTATCGCAAGGTGGCTATTCAATTTCACCCGGATAAAAACCAGGGCAACAAAGAAGCGGAAGAAAAATTTAAGGAAGCAGCTGAAGCTTATGAAGTCCTTAGCGACAGCAAAAAGAAAGAACATTTTGACCGCTTTGGTCATTCACGCCAAGGTGGTGGCGGTGGCGGCCAGCATATGAACATGGACGACATCTTCAGCCAGTTGGGAGATATATTTGGCGGAGGCGGTGGAAGTCCATTTGATAGTTTCTTTGGTGGAGGAGGTGGAACCCGTCAACGTAAGGGATCCAACCTTCGCATAAAACTTAAACTTACCCTCGAAGAAATCGCGAATGGTGTTGAGAAGAAAATTAAAGTCAATCGCTTAGTCAGGGCCGAAGGTGTAACCTTTAAAACATGCCCTACTTGCCAAGGCTCAGGACAAGTGCGGAAAGTTGTGAATACAATGTTAGGCCAGATGGTCTCCGCTACTACTTGCTCAACGTGTGGCGGTGCTGGGCAATCCATTGATAAACGCCCTTCAGGAGTTGATAGCTCAGGATTAGTTTCAAAAGAAGATATGATAAGCGTGCGCATTCCTGCAGGAGTTTCCGATGGCATGCAATTATCTATGTCTGGTAAAGGCAACGAAGCACCTGGCGGTGGAGTTGCCGGAGATTTATTGATCTTAATCGAGGAACAGGAAGACAAGCAATTGAAGCGCGATGGAACGAATTTGGTGTATGATCTTTACGTCAGCTTTATTGATGCAGCCATTGGCACCAGTGTGGAAGTGCCTTCTATCGGTGGAAAAGTAAGGATCAAAATAGAACCTGGCACTCAAAGTGGCAAGATCCTTCGCCTTCGCGGCAAAGGGTTAAAAGATATAAATGGCTATGGAACAGGCGATCAGCTAATCTATATTAATGTGTGGACTCCTAAAAAACTGACAGCCGAAGAAAAGGCCAAATTGGAAACCCTTCGTACCTCAGCTAACTTCCAACCGCACCCTGATGAAAACGAAAAAGGATTTTTTGAGAGAATGAAAGAGTATTTGGGATGATTTGATTTCTGAGCTTGTAACCTTAAGCAGAATACCTTCTTAAAATCCCTAACAACCATAACCCTCAATAACCCGTATAAGACCCATTACGGGTTATTTTTTGACATTTACTTAACCTTTCTTACATCACGGAAACTTTTGGTTAACATAACCGTAAAAACCTACATGTGGAAATACACGTCTTTGCTATTCATAAGTAGCGGCCTTGCACTGGCGGTAAGCGGGCAGATTAAAAAGCAATTCTCCGTTGAGAACCTTGAGAATTGCACCAGCATAGAACTCAATCTCAAAGCCAAGACTGGAAACTGCTTCATCCGTCCAAGCCAGAATTCAGACATTCTTAATGTATATAGCAACCAGGAAATTGAAGAATACAATCACTCTTTCAGCAATGAATTGAAAGACCAAACCTGCCAGGTGAAACTTTCGCTGGAGCAGGAAGGACAAAAAGGAGTGGGCACAAAGATTTCTTATCAGGTATTTGGAGCCGATACTCAGCCCAATGATAAATTCTGGAAAATTTACCTAACAGAAAATAAGCCCTATTCTCTCAATCTCGATTACGGGTTGGGCAACGCCAATATCGATTTATCAGGACTTTCTATTAAGCGATTGAAAATCAATACTGGCAGTGCTGATGTAAATGTTTCTTACAACTCAGGAATAGAAAACAAAGTAGACATGGACACCTTCTTTGTCAAAGTAGATCTAGGATCACTAAATGTTCGGCAGTTAAATCTCTCCCGTTCTCATGTTGTGATTGCAGATGTTGGCTTTGGAAATATTCTATTGGATTTCAGCGACCAGCCAATGGTGAGCAATAAAGTAAAAGGAAGTGTAGGAGCTGGCAATATGGTTATCTTATTACCTTCAGATGATGTTCCCGTACTTGTAAAAATAAGTGACTCTTGGTTATGCAGTATTAATCTCTGCAGAAGCCTAAAGAGAATTGGAGAAAATACGTATGCCAATGAGGCCTTTTCCAACAAAAGCGCAAAAGAGGCAATTACTTTCGACCTTGATGTTTCGCTGGGTAAAATCATCTTCAAGGAAAAAGAGAACTGAGCCATCCAAGAAAGTTTTAATGTTCAAAATTCAAGATTGAGAGACCGATCTTGAATTTTTAGTTTTTAATCCTTGCCATTACTTTGGAAGCAGTAACTTCAAATTTTAGCTCTAAAATTTTGAATTTTAGAGCTGATTTGATTTGTATTTCTATTTTTGTTACTAATCTCGATAACTAAAACCGAAAATACGTGGATGCATTAATAGCCCGGGGTGTCACCAAGAGATACTCCAATCATACCGCACTTGACCAAGTGAGCATTACCATCCCTGAAAAAACAATTTATGGATTGCTAGGGCCAAATGGTGCCGGTAAAACCACTCTAATCCGGATCATTAACCAAATCATCAATTTAGATGAAGGTGAAGTGTTGGTTTTTGGAGAAAAACTCAGTTCGCGCCATATCGAATTAATTGGCTATTTGCCTGAAGAGCGAGGACTATACAAAAAAATGAAAGTAGGAGATCAGTTGCTTTACCTGGCCCAACTAAAAGGGCTAAGCCGTAAAGATGCCCTGGGGAAAATAAAGGAATGGCTTGATAAATTTGATATCCAGGACTGGTGGAACAAAAAAGTAGAAGACCTTTCAAAAGGCATGGCGCAGAAAGTCCAGTTTATCAGCACCGTTTTGCACGAGCCAAAATTGATTATCCTCGATGAGCCGTTTTCGGGATTTGATCCGGTGAACGCACAATTAATTACCGAGAAAATACAGGAACTTAAGGAGAAAGGAAGCACTATCATTTTCTCCACACATAGAATGGAAACGGTAGAATCGCTTTGCGATCATATTGCACTCATCAACAAATCTAAAAAAATATTAGAAGGCCCTAAAAAGCAAGTGAAGGATCAATATCGTTCCAATACATTTCTAGTAGAACACCGGGGCAATAATTTTACATTACCAAGTAATTATGAATTGATGAAACAAGAGGTAGTTGAAGATAATTTATATACCTCTACCATACGGGCAGGCAAAGAAATTAAAGGTAACCAATTGATCCGGGAACTGATTGACATCACGGATGTATATAGTTTTCAGGAAAAAATACCAACTATGACCGACATCTTCATCAGTTTGGTGAAAGGAGAAGGCGATGAGGCACTGAAAAAACATTTACAAGAAGTTTGAAAGAAAAGCCACTAGTGTTAAGTTAACCGTGAAATGTTAATAGTTAATCGTAAAAGTCACTGTAAAATCAGATAGCCTCCGCAAAGATTAACCGTCAAATTACAATTAACATTACACTAGCTTTCAGCTTTGAGGCTGTAGCTTGAGAATAGAGTGTAGAAGCTTAAGAATAAATCGCATAACTATTACCCTCCGAAATATGAATAAAATTTGGTTGATCATCCAGCGTGAGTTTTTGACACGTGTGCAAAAGAAATCTTTTTTAATAGCTACGATTTTAGTGCCCCTTATCTTCCCTGTCATTATAGGCGGACTCATTTACATTATGGTGCAAGAGGCTGAGTCGGCCAAAGCAGATACCGTGCAAGTGGTGGATGAAAGCGGAAAATTCACTTTTGAAAACACCAGGACATTTACATTCGTCCAGTTAAACATGCCACTTGACCAAGCCAAGAAAGTATATAATGAAACACAGGACTTTGCCTTACTCTACATTCCACCCTTTGAAATCAGCAAGCCCGAAGGTTTAGTGATTTATACACAGGAAAATCCCAGCATCGAAAAAGTGAATGATCTGGAGTCTGCACTTGAAGAGCGTGTGCGCGACCTCAAACTGGAAGAATACAAGATTGATAAAGAGACACTCAAAAGCCTGAAGACCAATATCAGTCTCAAGCAAATAAATCTAAGCGAAACCGGTGAAGAGAAATCCAGTAGCTCAGGGCTTCTATATGGCTTGGGTTTTGGCCTTGGCATTTTGATCTACATGTTTGTTTTGATTTACGGCATTCAAATTATGCAAGGAGTCATTGACGAAAAGACCTCCAAGATTGTGGAGGTCATTGTCTCCTCTGTAAAGCCATTTCAACTTATGCTGGGCAAGATCATTGGCATTGCTTCGGTAGGAGTAGTGCAGTTTTTAATTTGGATTATCCTGATCAGTGTATTATCAACTGGCGTGCTAGGGTACTTCGGCTTAAAGATGCCTCAGAAACAGGCCATGGAACAGGTGACTAAAAAATTTGAGTCTAACGATGAGATGAAAGAAGCAATGGATCAACAAAACTCGAAGGTGAATGATTTACTGGGCAACATCAGCGAGATCCCTTTTGGTAAAATTGCATTTATCTTCATCTTTTATTTTTTAGGTGGCTACCTACTTTACGGAGCACTCTTTGCTGCAGTGGGTTCGGCTGTTGATTCCATCCAGGAATCCCAACAGTTTCAGTTTCCGATTACATTACCACTGCTGATAGGTTACTTTGGTTTGTTCATGTTTATTCTACGCGATCCGCACGGCTCTATTAGTTTCTGGCTTTCTGTAATTCCTTTTACTTCACCAGTTGCCATGGTGGGAAGAATTGCTTTTGGTGTTCCTGCTTGGGAGCTTGCCCTTTCCATGGTATTATTGATCGGAGGATTTATTTTAACTACCTGGATTGCTGGAAGGATTTATCGCGTAGGCATTTTAATGTCCGGCACTAAAGTGAGCTACAAAGTGCTGGCAAAGTGGTTTCTGATGAGGGAATAATCTATCGCTTGAAGCCATTCGTTAGTGATCTGCCAACACTTACTAATAAAAATATAAACCGGAAGACTGCATCCGGTTTTTTTATTTACCTTCAAAACCTACAGTGCGCTACCTAGCTAAAATTACCGGATAATTTATGAAAAAATCATCTGTTGTCGACTTTCCCATTACAAGTGTTGCTAAGTTAATAGCGCAGTAGGTATGGCCAGAAAATCCACCTTGCCTTCCATGGAGTTTTACCAGGACAACACTAAGTTGAAGTGGGTTATTCTGGGCGTCTCCGTTATTATCAGCATTGCCTCCATTTACTATACCAATATTTTGGTGGAGCAATTAAAAGAACGCGAAAAACAACAAGTTAATTTATTTGCGAAAGCGTTGGAATACACATTAAGTGATGTTTCGGATGAGAACATATTTTTTGTAACCGATGAGATCATCTTCAAGAATAAATCTATTCCGGTAATATGGATTACAAAAGACAATGAATACCAATATGCAAATATTGATATAGAAGAATCTCTCACCAAAGAAAAGATGAAAGCCATCTTAAAACGGAAAGTTGAGGATATGAAGGAGTCTTTTAATCCTATTCAAATGACTTACCGAAACGACCTTGGAGGGATTGAAAATTTGGGCTTCGTGTATTACGAAAGTTCTTCCCTGCTTACCCAGCTAATTGCCTATCCCTATATTCAACTTTCAGTGATTGCCATCTTCGGGTTCATTTCTTACCTGGCCTTTAACTATTCACGCACTTCCGAACAAAATCGGATTTGGGTAGGGCTAGCCAAAGAAACGGCCCATCAATTAGGCACGCCCATTTCATCCTTAATGGCTTGGATAGAAGTGCTGCGCGATGACCCGGAAATCAAGAATAAAGGAATTGTGGACGAATTGGATAAAGACATCAGAAAACTTCGCATCGTCACAGAAAGATTTTCAAGCATCGGCTCCACGCCTGCATTAAAAGCCGAAAACATTCATAGTCTAATCAACAATGTTATTGGCTATCTACAACCTCGGGTATCTTCTAAAATTAATTTCGAAGTCTATTCCTTATCCGAAAACATTGCAGCAAAAGTGCACACACCTCTTTTTGAATGGGTGATTGAAAATTTATGCAAAAATGCAGTCGATGCCATGGGCAACACCGGCACCATCGCCATTAAAATTTTGAGGGGCAATGAAGGAAAAGTCTTTATTGATATTTCCGATACAGGCAAGGGCATCCCCAAATCCAATATCACCAATGTATTCAAGCCCGGTTTCACCACCAAAAAGAGAGGATGGGGATTGGGATTGGCATTGGCTAAGCGCATTATTGAACTTTATCACGAAGGTCGGATTTTCGTTAAGTCTTCGGATGAAAACCAGGGAACCACTTTTCGCATTGAACTGAAGAGTGCCTGAAATTTCGTCTTACTAGGTTCAAACATAAAGCTGGATTTCTACTAACTGCACTGTATTCTGAGGCTGCCAAAATCCTTTAAATCCAAGTTTGGATTAACCCCATAAAAACCTATTTTTGCGGTCGGAAATTTTGACCCCAAAAGTCTTTCTTTATTGTAAAATCAATCCTATTCATAAACCATATTTAAATGGCAAATTTTGGTAAAATAACACAGGTAATTGGCCCCGTTGTAGATGTTGCATTTGACGATGAGGGTGCAAAATTGCCCAACATCTTAGATTCTATGCACGTGACTAAGGCAGACGGCACTGTAGTAGTGTTGGAATGTCAGCAGCACTTGGGCGAAGACCGGGTAAGAACCATAGCAATGGATGGTACAGAGGGTCTTGTACGCGGCATGAAAGTGACTGACACCGGCTCTGCTATTCAAATGCCAATTGGAGAAGATATTAAAGGTCGTCTCTTTAACGTGGTAGGTCAGGCAATTGACGGAATCCCACAACCGAAAGGAACCAAATCGCTGCCTATTCACAGGTCTGCACCGCTCTATGAAAATCTCTCAACATCACAGGAAATATTATATACCGGTATTAAAGTAATCGACCTCATTGAACCTTATTCAAAAGGTGGTAAAATTGGTTTGTTTGGTGGAGCAGGTGTAGGAAAAACTGTATTGATACAGGAATTGATCAACAATATTGCAAAAGCTTATTCAGGACTATCTGTCTTTGCTGGTGTTGGTGAAAGAACACGTGAAGGAAATGACCTTCTGCGAGAAATGATTGAAGCCGGCATTGTAAACTATGGAGAAGAATTTATGAAATCTCTCCATGCCGGTGGTTGGGATCTCTCTAAAGTAGATGCCGAAAAACTGAAAGAATCCAAGGCAACTTTTGTGTTTGGCCAAATGAACGAACCTCCTGGTGCGCGTGCACGTGTGGCTCTTTCAGGACTTACCGTTGCTGAATATTTCCGTGATGGAGATGGACAAGGAAAAGGCCGCGATATTCTTTTCTTCATTGATAACATTTTCCGTTTCACTCAAGCTGGCTCTGAAGTTTCAGCTCTTTTAGGTCGTATGCCTTCTGCGGTAGGCTACCAGCCAACGCTTGCGTCTGAGATGGGTGCCATGCAAGAGCGTATCACCTCAACCAAGAATGGTTCGATCACATCCGTGCAGGCCGTTTACGTTCCTGCAGATGACTTGACCGATCCGGCTCATGCAACAACATTTGCTCACTTAGATGCCACTACCGTATTGTCTCGTAAGATTGCCGAGTTAGGTATCTATCCTGCGGTAGATCCTTTGGATTCCACCTCGCGGATTTTGCGTGCCGATATTGTTGGTGAAGAACATTACAACTGTGCACAACGCGTTAAATTAACTTTACAGCGCTATAAAGAATTGCAAGACATCATTGCCATCCTTGGTATGGATGAATTGTCTGATGAAGATAAGCAGATTGTACACCGTGCAAGACGCGTGCAACGCTTCCTATCGCAACCTTTCCACGTAGCCGAGGCTTTCACAGGATTGAAAGGGGAATTGGTGGACATTAAAGACACTATCAAGGGCTTTAATATGATCATGGACGGTGAGCTTGATCACTTACCCGAAGCTGCCTTTAACCTGGTAGGTAACATCGACCAGGCTATTGCCAAAGGTGAGAGGCTGATGGCGGAATCTAAAAATTAAACAATGAGTCGATTTGAAGATTTGAAAATATATTCAGCTTCAAATTTTCAAATCGAAGAATTTTCAAATCGAATTTATGCATTTAGAAATACTAACTCCGGAGAAGAAAGTTTTTGAAGGTGATGTTACGATTGTCACTTTTCCTGGTTCGGATGGGTCCTTTCAAGTGATGAATGATCATGCACCATTGATCAGCTTACTGAAAGATGGCGTTGTAGAATACAAATCAAAAGAAGCAACGAAACAAGTTAAGATTACTGGCGGAGTAGTAGAAGTACTTAAGAATAAAGTGATTTTACTGGCGGATGGAGTGACTGAATAGAACTTACAATATCATGTAAAACAAAAGCCCGGTGATGAGCCGGGTTTTTTTATTTAACATAAATCTATTAGTTGCAATATGCCGCGAAAT
>JANOLM010000223.1:0-2061 GCA_031419815.1 Bacteroidia bacterium | reverse complement strand
GGCCATGAAGGAAGGAGCGGTTGGATTTCAACGGGATTGATTTATGTACCCGGCACGTATTCCAAAACTTCGGAAGTGATTGGGTAGGCAAAGGCTTCTTCAAAATATAGAGGTGTGTATTCGTCACACATTCGCGATGAAGGAGATCATGTGACCGATGCTGTAAGCGAAGCCATCTCCATTGGAAGAGAAGCGAAGATGCCGGTTGAGATTTCACATTTTAAAGTTACCTACAAACCTAATTGGGGAAAGTCAAGTGAAACAATTGGGTTGGTAGAGAAAGCTAGACAAGAAGGAATTGACGTCACCGTGGATCAGTATCCCTATATTGCCAGCAGCACAACCTTAGATACCACCGTGCCCACTTGGGTATTTAGTGGAGGGCGGGATTCGTTGAAGCTTCGCATCAATGATCCGGCAACACGAGAGAAGATCAAAAAGGAAATGGTTGCATCGTTAAAGAAAAAACAGCTAAAGAATTATTCTTATGCTGTGGTTTCACGCTACTCGCCCGATACTACATTGAATGGAAAAAATATTTCTGAGATCAATAGACTAAAAGGAAGAAAGGCCAAGCCAATGGAAGAGGCTCAGACTATTTTAGAGATGGTGAATGCCATCAACCGAACACAAATGGTGTTCTTTAGTATGGATGAAAAAGATTTAGTCCGCATACTGCAATACCCTTTCAACATGGTGGCTTCCGATGCAGGCATAGCAAAGTTTGGATCGGGTATGCCACATCCCCGCGCGTATGGAACAAATGCGCGGGTGCTGGGCCGCTATGTAAATGAACTCAACGTCATTCGGTTGGAAGAAGCTGTTCGCAGAATGACTTCCTTTCCGGCACAAAAATTTAATCTCCGGGATCGTGGCCTGATCCGTGAAGGAATGGCAGCAGATATTGTAGTGTTCAATGAAAAAACTGTTGGCGATGCGGCCACCTTCACCAATCCTCATGCGTATTCAAAAGGATTTAAGTACGTGATCGTAAATGGTGAAGTGACGGTAGATAACGGTAAGCATACGGGTAGTAGGAGTGGTAACGTTTTGAAGGGTCAAGGGGTGGAGTGAAGCGTGATGCTGTTTTAACAGACAGCCCCAATCCCAGAAAGTACTAAAGCGTGCTAAAAACAAGGTTAAAGGCCGAAGGAAATCAGTTGACTTCAAATTGTAGTCAACTCAAAAAGAAACTGAAACCGTTACAGATTGTAACGGTTTGAAAAAAACCGAAAACCTCGAAATGCATGGAAAAACAGAATGAAATTAAAGTCTTTAAGGATAAGCAGGTAAGGTCTATTTGGGATGAGGAACAGGAGAAGTGGTATTTCTCAATTATTGATGTAATTGAAATTTTAACCGGTAGCCCAAGACCCAGAAAATACTGGAATGCTTTAAAAACAAAACTGAAAGCCGAAGGAAGTCAGTTGTCCCAGAATATGGGACAACTGAAAATGCTATCGGCAACTTGGACTCGCAGTGGACTAAAGTGAACACCACTAAGATGACTAAACAATAATTGCTTTCCAACCTGTAACAATTCCAAAGTATATTCGTCTTGACATAATAAATTGAACTAAATGGATTCAAATAAAAAGACGGCACGAATTGCGGGACTGTTGTATCTAATTGTTGTATTGACTGGCATCTTTAACCTGATGTACGTTCCTTCCAAACTTATCGTGTGGGACAATGCTTCTGTGACTTTCAATAATATTTTGGTATCTGAAACTCTTTTCCGACTAGGAATTGTAGGGGGAATAATTTGTTATACTGCATTTTTAATTCTCCCAATTGTACTCTATAAGCTGCTCAATCAGGTTAATAAAACCTACGCTATAGGAATGGTAGCCTTGGCCGTAATTAGCGTTCCCCTGTCTCTTGTTAACTTACTTAACAAGGTAAATGTTCTGACACTGATTGATAAAGCTCAATACCTACAGGTAATTGAGGCGGACGAATTGCAAGCACAGGTTCTATTATATCTTGACTTCTATAATAATGGAATTGAAATTGCTTCTGTATTTTGGGGACTTTGGCTACTACCTTTTGGATATTTAG
>JANOLM010000222.1:0-4846 GCA_031419815.1 Bacteroidia bacterium | reverse complement strand
TTACGTTCCCATTTCACTCCAATATGGTCCTTACATAGCATCCGCTGCAAGAGAAAAAAGTATTGCGGCAGGTGATCCGGTCATCGACCCAACTATTACTAACCGATCTTATAAAGGAAAAGAAATAATTGCTTCCAATGTTAGTGATCTAAAATCAATACTAGATACAAAAGTGGCTATGAAAGGAAAGCCCTTAGTGGTGGTGGTTCAAGGCAATAAACCTATGGTATTTGCTGAGTTCGAAAAGCAAGTAGATGGAATTTTATATGGATTTGGTGTGATGGATCAAGCAGTGATGGATGTGCTATCAGGCAGAGCTGAGCCTTCCGCTTTGCTTCCCGTTCAAATGCCTGCCAATATGGAAACAGTTGAACAACAATTGGAAGACGTTCCGCACGACATGAAAGTACATATTGACAGTGAGGGAAATGCTTATGATTTTAGTTTTGGCTTGAACTGGAAAGGTGTTATTAAAGATAAGCGAGTGGCAACCTATAAAAAGAAAACGGCTAAGTCTTAATTTTTTCATTCGATTTATTATAAAAAGCTTCGAAGATAACTTTGAGCCTTTTATAGTTCCAATCCTGTATGTGATAATGCCCAGTTGACTTAGATTGTTGTTATGAATAAATTCTCTTCTATCAAATTCAGACATCCGATTGCCCGTTCTATATTTCTGCTCTGTCGGATAGAGTGCCAGCGAACTACCAACTGGAATCGACCTTCTAAGATTTCAATCCTCGGATTTGTTGGTTTTTCGGTACACCTTTTAGCATGATTTTTTGATTGCTTTGGCGGGCTCTTTTTGGCATCATTTCAGTTCAAAAAAACAGATCCTTATGAATACGCTATGTCGGCCTCGCGGTTGTTCTTATTTAAAATTGCTTTGTAGGGGAATAGCCCATTGAATCTGGTTATCGATCAGGGGCAAAAGTGAAAAAAATAGGAAAACAGTTTCCTTAAAGTATCTCAAACAAACAGGAATCAGAACGAGGTTTTGAGGGCTAACTAAAGAAAAAGAGACCGTTAGTTCACGGTCTCTTTCGGCTCAGTAGCGGGGACAGGACTCGAACCTGTGACCTTTGGGTTATGAGCCCAACGAGCTACCAACTGCTCCACCCCGCGATTTGGTGCACAAAAGTAGGCTGATGTGGACTAAAAAACAAGTATCCAGGAAGTAATAATAGTCTGTCTTTTGCAAGTGATTAGTTAATCAGGAATTATCCCCATCTGCTTCATCAAAAAAGTAGCATTGGCTTTTTGCGCGATGCCACTTTTCAACTTATAATCAAATGTAAGGCGTACTCCTTCCACCTGGCTTTCAAAGCATCCGTTGGTAACGCTACCTGGAAATCGTTCCTGCAATTCACCCAATATAACATCATGTGTGGCCAGCAACACCAAGGCATTAAGTCTTACCAATTGTTCAACAATTGCAATAGAGCCAGATTGTTTGTCGGTAGAATTTGTTCCTTTTAGAATTTCATCCAGTAATATTAAAAGAGGCTTTCCTGAACGAAGATCATTCATAATACTTTGAAGGCGGTGCAACTCAGCATAAAAATAGGATTGATGTTCTTGTAAGGAATCGGATGTGCGCATACCTGAGCGCAAGCCGATGATAGGGCACGAAAACGTTTTTGCACATACGGGAGCTCCGGTCAACGCTAATATGATATTAACTCCTACGGCCCGCAAGAATGTGCTCTTGCCTGCCATGTTAGCACCTGTGATGATCATAATTGTTTCAGGATTTCCCTGCGAAAAATTATTATTGATTCTTTCTGTTGAAACGATTAAGGGATGTCCTAACCCCTCCGCCTGGATGACTAGTTTTTCTTCAATAGAAGCAAAGGCATAGGTTGGATTATTAAAATGAAAAGTGCCAAGTGCGCAAAGTGCATCAGCTTCGGCAATAGCCTCTAACCAACGGGGTAAGTCCGTAGCATTGATTTTGCGCCAACGTTCCAGTCGCCTGACCGATTGTAAATCATATAGAAAAAAAGAATTTCCAAACATATTGGCAATTGCATTCATCCGCGACTCCAGTGCATTCACAAGATTGGAAAACTCCTTTACGGTGACTGAAGCAATCAACGCTTCTTTCTTTAAGGATTGTAAAAATGCAGACTCGAAATCCTGACCTGACATAAGTCTCAAGAGTACCGCATATTTCTCCAGTACATATTTATGCTTCCCTAATGCATCTTGAATGTGTGCAATTTTGCGTGAATGAAATGAAGCGATTGTCCACTGGATACCCATCGCCAACAACAAGACGGGTATCCAGGCAGTATTCATAATAGTGACAGCCAGGATTGAAAGGGTGATGAGCGGACCTGCCAGTAACAAAATCCGATAAATAGTTTTTCCTTCAATAAAGTTTTCTTGTTTTAGCCACTCCAGCAATTTTTCCATTTCTGATGCACTGTCTTTACGTAAGGTGGCATTGGCCCAAAAATCCTGTCGAAATTGAATTTTGTCATGTAGATCCTTAACGCCTTCCTGCCGGCTTCCAATGCTTTGCTTATCTGGCTGAGGTATTAAAAGAAGTTTCGATAACTTCTCTTCTCCAATCACAGTGCCACAGCGATTGAGGTATTGAAATAAGGATCCCTTACCAAATAGATCAAGATCATAGCTATAGGGATGATGTGGATCTAAAAAACGCTCACCCGAATTGAAGTTTGAGTAATCGTGATCCAGTGCTTTACTTTCAAGTTCATTCAGCCTTACCAAATTCTCAAGCAGTTGACTTTTTTGAAATGCCTTGTTGTACTGAGATACCAGGTAGAAGAAAACCCCAGCAGCCAATGGAAGGATATAAAAAAAAGCTGAATGAGATAATCCCAGATAGCCCAGGAAAATAAAGAGAAGTGCTACTGCCAATCTGGCGAGCGAAATCGACTGAAGAGATTTATTTGCTTGTTTAAGCGATATGGCAAATTTAGCTTGCCGGTCAGCGTAGAGCTGTTTCAATTCTTGCATGAGCAAGATTAAAGAAATTTTTCGATGAGGCGCATCACCTGTTGAAGATATAGCTCATCAGTTTTATCAAAATCATTGAGCTTATCACTGTCAACATCAAGCACAAGAGCAACCTGACTATCTTTAAAGGCGGGCAAAACTATTTCTGATTTAGAATCGGAACTACAAGCAATGTGCCCAGGGAATTCATCCACATTTGGAACCAGTATCGCTTTCTTTTCTTTCCAGCATGCACCACACACACCTTTTCCAAATGCAATACGTGTGCAAGCTATAGAACCCTGAAACGGACCTAACACTAGTTCCTGCTTGCCGCCTGCCTGTCCGGTAGGCAGGGCAGACATGGCATTATTTTTTACGAGATAGAATCCAACCCAAAAAAAATTCATTGACTGACGAAGGGCTGCCGCTATGTTGGATAAGTTGGCAATTACATCAGGTTCACCAGCAACTAGGGCTTCAATCTGAGGCACTAAAGACTTATACCGATCAGCCTTATTAAGTGAAGATGATATGATAAGTTGCTCTGCCATCTAATGATTGGTAATCGGTGTTTTGGGTATTCGGTACTCAGTAAATGTTGTCCTGTCTTTTAGAAACCGATTACCAATTTACTGATCACCGATTACTTTCTTATCCTCTTCCTTTATTTCTTCGGAAGCATCTTTCAATTCCTTTAGATCATCTGCAAAGGGTTGTTCCTCAATTTCATTTTTGGAAAAGGTAGCATTCAACTCTTCGCTTTTAACGACAGGGGTTTCTATTGCCAGCGGAGTATGTTGACCAGGCTCTTCCAAATATTCTTTAAAAAATCTCTTTTGAGAAAATAGAATAGTGACTACGCCAATAAAAATGGAGGAATCGGCAATGTTAAAGACCGGACTAAAGAATAGAAAATATTCGCCACCTTGAAATGGCACCCACTCGGGCCAGTAAAAATCATAAAGAGGAAAGTATAGCATGTCAATTACCTGGCCATGAAACCAAGGCGTGACAGATTCTAAAGGCGCGTTATTCAACAGCACTCCATAAAAAGTACTGTCGATTACATTTCCAATGGCACCTCCTAAAATCAGAGCCATGCAAATCAAAAATCCGGAGTGAACTCCCTTGCGGTTCATTTTGATTAAGTACCAGGCAATTCCAAACATGGCCATTATTCGAAAAAAGGTAAGCGCAAGTTTTCCGAAATCACTTTCCCAGCGAATGCCGAAGGCCATGCCAGGATTCAATAAATAGTGAAGTTTAAACCATTCGCCAATTACATTCACCTCCTGGTGCAAATACATATAGTGGTGCACCAACAGCTTGCTGGCCTGGTCGATGATAATAATGATAAGGGCAATTAAAAAATATTTAGAGGCTTTCATTCCTGGCTGAGTAATGGAACTGGATAGAGATTAAATTTTTTATCGTCTGTTACGATGGTGAGGTTGTTGGTAATGGCTTGACAAATTATTAGTCTATCAAAAGGATCATAGTGATGGAAATCTAATTGTGAAAGCTGATCCAAATCATGATAGTTAAAATCCAATAATTGAAATGAATTTTCAATAAGATAGCCTTCGAATTGCAGAATGGGCTTTGAAAGTTCTAGCTTACTGATGCTGACCTTGATGGCAATTTCCCAGAGACTAGCCTTACTTACAAATACTATGTTTCCAGGAGTCTCAATCTCATATCTGTGTCTTTTGGAAAGCCGTTTATCACCAGACATTAGCCACAACAATACATGAGTATCAATAAGATATCTCATGGTTTTATATCATCACCAAAGTGATCAATAGGGTCATTGAAGTCCTCGGCTATGTAAGTTATCAAATGCTTCCCGCTTCCAAATTTCCTTACTGGCTGCCTA
>JANOLM010000221.1:0-8121 GCA_031419815.1 Bacteroidia bacterium | reverse complement strand
CTCTCGGAGACTCCGCTGCGAACGAGTATTTCAAATAATATTGCCACAGATTTCACTGATTTAATTTGTGAATCTGTGGCATTCTCCTACTCAATAAACGCCATTAACGTAATCCGTTGAACCGGATTTTGCGGATCGTTTGAATAAATGGTCAATGATTTCTGCTGTGTATCTTTTCTTCCTTGTGTGATGAACTGAATTTTTATTTTAGCCTCAGCCCCAGCTTTCAAGGTTATCATATCGATAGAGGCCGTAACACACGAACAATTGGGTTGAAGTGACCTGATCAAAAGCTCCTGCATTCCGGCATTTTTCAAAATGATTTCTTGCTGACCATTTGTTCCAGCCGATAGTCTTCCAAAGTCTACTGTTGAAGATTGAAGTCGCAGAACGGGTGCTTTGGCTAATTCTGCAGAAGTCAATGATGGAAAAAATTCTTCAACTGTAGCATATACAGGAAAAGATTTCATTGGCACCTCCTCATCGTCTGTCTCAATTTGAATATTATCAGATACAAATCCATACTGCTTCCTGGAAGCAGCATCGTAAATCAGCTTGATTACAGTTGACTCCTTAGCAGCAAGTAAAGCTGGCATTTGAGTTCGGATATAAGCAGGCCCAATTGCGTTTATAAATCTGATGGGCTTGGTTCCCGCATTAATCACTGCGAACTCTTTTGACTGCGGCTCCTTATTAATAAAAACCTTGCCTAAATTGAAAGAGTTGGATTTCAATTTCAGATTTCCGTTGGGCGTTGTTAATTCACTGACTGCACTTTTTATTTTCTGATCTACCACTTGGCCCTTGATTTGTAATACTACAGGACTACTATCAAGATCAGTGATCACTGTCAATGACTTGTTAAAATACCCAGGCCGGCCCTTAGGATTGAAACTCGCTTTCACAAACCCTTTCATTCCATTTGGGATAGGTTCCAGTGTCCAACCAGAAGTGGTACACCCACAGGATGGCTGAACAGAGATAATCTTTATAGACCTTCCACTCAAATTAGTAAATGTAAACTCATGATCGGCTGTGCCCAATTCCTCTATGATTTCCCCAAAATCAAAAACCTTCTCTTGAAATAAAAGGGGCTCTGCTTGCTGGGCAAAAGAGGTAAAAGTAAATAATGTGAACAGGGAAAGTAAAATCCAATTCTTCATAGCGCCACAAAAGTAAAAAATATTAAACGTTAACTGAGCAAGCCTGGAATCCTTTCAAAGTAATCCCTCAAAAACTTCAAGAAAGCACAATCTTACTTGCCCTTCTCCGCACGGAGAGGGGCCGTGCTACACCATCATCATCTACTCGCTTAGATGGGGTGAGGTATTTTTCTTTTCTTTGCACGACTATGGCCAGAATTTTAACCGGAATACAAAGCAGTGGAAAACCCCATCTTGGCAATTTGTTAGGGGCGATCATTCCTGCTATTAAGCTTTCGCAACAACCAGGCAATGAATCGCTTTTCTTTATTGCCGATCTTCATTCTCTTACCACCATTAAAGACCCTCAGCAAAGAGTTGAAAATACGAGAGCAGTTGCCGCGGCCTGGCTTGCCTTCGGATTTGATGTCGAAAAAAACCTTCTCTATCGGCAAAGTCAAATAATGGAAGTGTGTGAACTCACCTGGTATTTAAGTTGTCTTACACCATTTCCAATGCTAGCCAACGCCCACTCATTCAAAGACAAGTCGGATAGGCTTTCCGATGTGAATGCAGGGTTGTTTATCTATCCCGTTTTGATGACAGCCGATATTATTCTTTACAATGCCAATTATGTTCCGGTAGGAAAAGATCAGAAGCAGCACCTGGAAATGGCAAGGGATATTGCCTCGACATTCAACAATCAATTTGGAGAGACCTTTGTTGTGCCGGAAGCCAAAATAGAAGAAAGCGTAATGACTGTTCCTGGCACCGATGGTCAAAAGATGAGCAAGTCTTACGGAAACATCATTGACATTTTTGTTTCTGATAAAGAGTTAAAAAAACAAATTGGTACCATCATAACCGATAGCACTCCGCTTGAAGCGCCAAAGAATCCTGAAACGGATAATGTGTTTGCAATTTATAAGTTGATCGCCACACCTGACCAAACAGAGTCACTTCGCAAAAAATACTTGTCGGGAAATTTCGGTTATGGGCATGCAAAACAGGAACTCCTGGAATTGATTATCACCAAATACCCCAAAGAAAGAGAGACATTCAATTATTATATTAACAATCCTGCCGAACTTGAAAATAAGTTACAATTAGGAGAATCTAAGGCAAGGATAATTGCCAGGGAAGTTTTAAGCAAAGTGAGAAATAAACTTGGATACTAAAATAAGGACTTGGGACTTGGGCATTGGGACTTGGGAATTGGGACTTGACCGAATGCCTAAGCCTGATTAATTAATTTGTTGTCCAAACGATTTGCTGCTTGTCATCCCCAATGTTCAAAATCACACGCAAAGGATTGGGCACCATTACCAACTTGGTTTCTTTACCGGGATATTTATCTATTTCTACAAACACTCCCTCAGTGCCCGCTACAGAAAATTCATTCTTGCTGTTTAATTTATAAGACTTGGCTATATAAGCGATGGGAAAAAGAACATCTGTATCAGGACAAATATCATCATGTACTTTTTTAAGGACTTCTTCTAAATAGTCACCATACTCATCGTGAAAATCATCTTCCAGATCATGGAGTTGCTCCTCCAGATCATCGTATTTCGGATTGCTATAGTCAATCTTACTTAACTCATTTCTCTTTTCAACTATTTCCTGAAGCGCCTTATCCAATGCTTTTATGTCCATACTGCAATTTTTTGTCAAGATTATAGAAATGCTGCGTATTTTAAAAACAAAACATGGAGAATGCCTAAATTACAGGGTTCAAACACCATCAAAATGGAACAAGACTTCCTTCCCCTTAATGGCACCGATCATATAGAAATGTATGTGGGTAATGCCAAACAATCAGCATATTTTTATCAGCATGCCTTTGGTTTTGAATTGGTGGCCTATGCCGGCCCTGAAACGGGCACTCGCGATAGGGCTTCGTATGTCTTGCAGCAAAATAAAATCAGGCTGGTGCTTACCTCCTCCTTACAGAAAGATTCCGCAATTTCTGAACATGTGAAAAAGCATGGAGATGGTGTAAAAATATTAGCCCTTTGGGTGGATGATGCCAGAAAATCTTTTGATGAGACAACGCTAAGAGGAGCTGAGCCTGCTTTTGAACCCAAAACATTAAAAGACGAGTTTGGAGAAGTCGTAATTTCATCCATCAAAACCTATGGAGAGACATTGCACACTTTCATAGAACGTAAAAATTATAAAGGCGCCTTCTTGCCTGGCTATCAAGCCAGAAAAAGTACAATGGAAGTGAAGCCCATTGGACTAAAGTACATTGATCACTGCGTGGGCAATGTGGAGCTTGGCGCGATGAACAAATGGGTAAAGTTTTATGAAGATGTGATGGGATTCAAACTTTTAATCACGTTTGACGATAAAGACATCTCGACAGAATACAGTGCGCTGATGTCTAAAGTAGTATCGAATGGAAATGGATACGTAAAGTTTCCCATAAACGAACCAGCAGCAGGCAAGAAAAAATCACAGATCGAAGAATATCTGGATTTTTATAGTGGCGCAGGCGTCCAACACATTGCCATTGCCACCGATGATATTTTACACACAGTTTCAGAATTACGAAATCGAGGGGTAGAGTTTTTACGCGTACCTGACAGCTATTATGAAGAAGTAGTTGGTCGAGTTGGGAGAATTGATGAGGATATGAAAGACCTTAAGAAGTTAAACATCCTTGCCGATAGAGATGAGGAAGGTTATCTGCTCCAGATTTTTACCAAACCCGTTCAGGACAGACCAACCCTATTCTTTGAAATCATTGAGCGCAATGGTGCCAAGTCTTTTGGCAAAGGAAACTTTAAAGCCCTGTTCGAATCGATTGAGCGGGAACAGGAGTTGAGAGGGAATTTGTAAAATCCAATGATGTAGCACTTCAATAGTCAATTTAAAAATCCTGACTATCTTTTTATAAATACTAAGCCAATCTCATCAGATTGCTAATTTTGCGGGTTCTCATCTATCAAATAATACATGAACGATTTACTTAATTTATCCAAGGCAAAAGCCCAGGAATGGCTCAACAGCTCGATCGATGCCGAAACCAAAAAACAGGTCCAAGCGCTTTTATCAAAATCTGATCCGAAAGAATTAATAGACAGCTTTTATCGAAGCCTGGAATTTGGTACAGGAGGCCTTCGCGGGATAATGGGTGTTGGCTCAAATTGTATTAATAAATATACTATCGGAACAGCAACCCAAGGCTTGGCTAATTATTTGAAGAAGGTATTGGCCAATAAAGAAATTAAAGTTGCAATCGCCTATGACAATCGCAACCATAGTAAATACTTTGCGCAAATTACAGCTGATGTATTCTCAGGTAATGGAATACTGGTTTACTTATTTCCAGAATTAAGGCCAACTCCGCTCCTCTCGTTTGCCATTCGTTATCTGAAGTGTGATTCCGGTATTGTGATCACTGCATCACACAACCCCAAAGAATACAATGGCTACAAAGCCTATTGGTCAGATGGTGCACAGATCGTTCCTCCACATGATAAAAATGTGATTACCGAAGTCAATGCCATCACCAACTTTGATCAAATTAAATTTTCACCGGATAAAAGTCTAATCAAATTTATTGGAAATGAAGTTGAAGATGCCTACTACAAAGAAGTAAATCAAATAATACCCAGACAGAATAGCATTGCACGCCAAAAGGATATTACGCTGGTTTATTCAAGTCTGCATGGTGCTGGCATAACCATGGTGCCCGAATGCTTGAAAAGACTTGGCTTTACTAATCTTCAAGTTGTAGAAGAGCAGCGCGAACCAGATGGCAATTTCCCAACCATTCAATCACCAAATCCTGAAGAGCATTCTGCGATGATGTTGGCTTTAAAAAAGGCAAAAGATATAAATGCAGAACTAGTCATGGCTACTGATCCTGATACAGATCGTGTTGGTATTGGAATAAAGAATAATAAGGGTGAGTTCTTTCTTTTAAATGGAAACCAGGCATTCAGTCTGATGATGTGGTTTATCATGAAAAACCTGCCTAACGCCCGCCGGACGGACGGGCAGGGACAGGCAGGTTTAAAAGCGAAAGAAAATTCTTACATCGCCAAGACGATTGTAACTTCTGAACTTGTGGATTCCATGGCTGCACAATTTGGAATCACGTGTTATAATACCTTAACGGGATTCAAATACATTGCCGAGCTGATGGGCGACCGGGATGGCAAAGAAAAATTCATTGCGGCTGGAGAAGAAAGCTATGGATACATGGTGGGTGATTTTGTGAGAGACAAAGATGCGGTCTCCGCCTGCGCATTTTTTGCAGCCATGGCGGCTGTTGCCAAAGATGAAAAGCAAAGTCTTTATGATTGGTTGCTGCAGATGTATGTCGATCACGGATTTTATAAAGAAAGCCTGGTAAACCTGGTGCGCAAGGGTGCCGAAGGTGAACAGCAAATCAAGGACATGATGGCAAAGTTTAGAAGCGACCCACCGAAAACTATAGGAGGAGATAAAATCATCAGAAGCTTAGATTACAAGACCAGTTTAGAAAAGGATTTGCAAACCGGTCAGGACAAGCCCATTAAACTTCCGAAATCTGATGTATTGCAATTTTACACGGCTGACGGAAGTAAAATATCTGTTCGCCCTTCGGGAACTGAGCCAAAGATAAAATTCTATATCAGTGTACATACTAAGCTAGATTCAAAACAGAAATTTGAATCGGTAAGCGTTCAGCTAGACAAAAAGATTAAAGCCCTGGAACAAGACATCCTCAAATGAACTCCTTCTTAGAAAATATTTCTAAAATTATCCTGCGCGATTTAGATGTTCTTGAAAAAGAAATTGCTCTTTATCCCACTACTGATTCCATCTGGATGGTGAAAGGGGAAATCAAAAATTCGGCTGGCAATCTTGCTTTACATCTCTGTGGCAACCTGCAACATTTTATCGGTGCCGTTCTTGGGAACTCGGGCTACATCCGCGATCGCGAAAAGGAATTCAGTCTGAAAAATATATCAGCAAAAGATTTGGTGCTGGAAATTATCAAAACCAAGGAGGCGATTAGAAACACGTTACCAAAACTTGATCACGCTTCATTAGAAAAAGAATATCCAGAAAAAGTTTTTGCGAATTCAGTGACTACGCAGTACTTTTTGATTCATTTGTCTGCTCATCTGGGATATCATTTAGGTCAGGTTAATTACCACAGGCGATTGGTAATGAGTTAATAGAGAAACGTTAATAGTTAAACGTAACTGTGAATCAGGTTCCGTCCCATTAACGATTAACTATTCACAGTTAACGATTATCTTTGCATTTCAAGATGAAAAAAGTCGCATTTTATACATTAGGCTGCAAACTCAATTATTCTGAGACTTCCACCATCTCCCGAAAATTTGAGGAGAAGGGCTATCTCAAGGTTGATTTTACCGACACACCAGATATTTTCATTATCAACACGTGCTCTGTAACTGAGAATGCCGACAAGAAGTGTCATAAAATTGTGCGAGAAGCGAGAAGTATTTCACCGAATGCTTATGTGGCTATCATTGGTTGCTATGCCCAATTAAAACCAAAGGAGATTTCTGAGATCCCAGGAGTAGATGCGGTGCTTGGTGCTGCTGAAAAATTCAAGTTGGTTGAACTTCTTGATGGCTTCGTCCGCACACCAGAACCCGTGGTATTATCAAGTTCAATTGAAACCGCACAAACTTTCAATACTTCCTATTCTATGTTTGATCGCACCCGCACATTCCTAAAAGTGCAAGACGGCTGCGACTACTCATGCTCATTCTGCACAATACCCCTGGCACGGGGAAGCAGCCGAAGCGACAGCATCGAAAATATAGTTAAGGCAGCTCATGAAATATCAAAAACTAATGTCAAAGAGATTGTTTTGACGGGAGTAAATACAGGAGACTTTGGAATTCGAGATGGTGTAAGACACGACCGGTTCATTGATCTGGTGAAAGAACTTGATAATGTTGAAGGGATCAAGAGATTTAGGATATCTTCTATTGAACCCAATTTATTAAGTAATGAAATCATCGAGTTCGTTGCCCAGTCAAAACGGTTTGTACCACATTTTCATATCCCGTTACAATCAGGCTCCAACAAGATTCTAAAACTGATGAAGAGACGCTATCAACGGGAGCTTTATGTTGACAGGGTAAACAGCATTAAGTCATTCATGCCCAATTGCTGCATTGGCGCTGATGTAATTGTTGGCTTTCCGGGCGAAACAAAGGAAGACTTTTTTGAAACGTACAAATTCCTGAATGAATTAAATATTTCCTATCTGCACGTCTTCACTTATTCTGAAAGGGACAATACACGTGCAGCAGAAATGTCAGGGTCTGTATCTATGAAAGAGAGAAGTGAGCGTTCCAAAATGCTACACATCCTATCAGATAAGAAAAGAAGAGTTTTTTATGAGGAGAATATTGGTCAGGAAACCAATGTGCTTTTCGAAAATGATATTGAGGATGGAGCTATGCACGGTTTCACTCAAAATTATATAAGGGTAGCAGCCAAATACGACCCCCTCCTGATCAACGAGATTAAAAAAGTACGGCTGACCTCCCTAAATGATAAAGGCTTAATTGAAGTTGAGGACGTTGAATCAGAGGTTTTCTTGCATTAAGATTCCGAATTCAATTTTCAAGATTCAATGTCGTTTAGTTAACAACGAATAATTGGCGGCCCACATTTATTGGAATGGCTTTGGGAATAGATGATAGATAAGGCAACTTGACGGGCGGGCCTTTTTTTGTATCCATTTTTGGTGGCCATTGATACGGAAGCTCTATGCCATTATATAACTTTCACCGGTTGAGATCATGAACAGCAAGGCATCCAAAACCCAAGGCATTCAAAAAGTGTTGGAGTTGTTGTATAAGATAGACAGGAAAAAAATAATCACCATTGGCGACAACTATAATGACATGGACATGCTCAGGTTTTCAAAAACAAGCATCGCTATGGGCAACGCACCCGATGAGGTGAAAAAGTGCGCAACTTTTGTAACAGA
>JANOLM010000220.1:0-9098 GCA_031419815.1 Bacteroidia bacterium | reverse complement strand
TAGATGCCCCCGATGTCAGAATATTTAGCATCTTTCACGCCCCAGCTATCTAACAACTGAACTTCATAACGGCCTTGCAAATAAATTCCTGAGTTTGACCCTTTCGGGATCATAACTTCTAGCTCAAGTTCTATATCACCATGTTCAAACGCTGTCACAAGATTATCTTTTTTTGTTTCGTCATTCATGTTGAGCAAAATGCCTTTGCCCGCAGCAAATGTTACTGCCTTTGGATGTTCTGGAGCTGCAACTTCTTTTAACTTCTTACTCTTCTTGCCAGTTTCAACCGGAGTTTCAATTTTAGGAGGATGTATGTCAACGTTTGGATTCATCGTTACATCACCTACAATTTGCCAGTTGCCTGCTTGTGGTTTAAAGGCAGAAAGATCTTCAAGGGATAAGGTTTTTGATTCCTGTGCATAAAGACTAGCGAAGCCAAAGGCTAGTGCGATTAAGAGGAAAAATCGTTTGACGTTTTGCATGGTAGAATGATAAAATGTTTGCTAATATCAGAGGATCGGATGGGAATAGCAAAAATTGTAGATGAACGTATTTATTTGGTGCCTTGGTCTTTGTGGCCGCGACACTTAAAGTCGCTAATAATAAAAGAAATTCACTTTGGCATGAGATTATTGGGCTCTCATTTATCAAAACTTAATGAATTCTTTGTCATACTTTTGTTAACCCATGAGCCTTCTTAATACCATCAAGTCTTTATCCGAAAAATACAGTCAGCAGGTAGTTGAATTCCGCAGGCATTTGCATGCCAACCCTGAGTTGTCTTACCAGGAGTTTAACACGGTAAAATATGTAGCAGAGCAATTACGTTCGTTTGGTATTGAAACAATTGAAGGTGTTGCGACCACGGGCTTGGTAGCCGAAATAAAAGGAAAAAACCCAGCGAGAAAAACCATTGCCTTGCGTGCCGATATGGATGCCTTACCCATATTGGAAGCGAACAACGTTTCGTATAAATCCAGGAACCCGGGGGTGATGCACGCCTGTGGTCATGATGTGCACACTTCATCACTTTTGGGAACAGCAAAAATTCTGAACGAAATAAAAAATCAGTTTGAAGGGACAGTTCGACTGCTCTTTCAACCAGGTGAAGAGAAAAATCCAGGTGGTGCTTCTTACATGATTCGCGATGGCGCGTTGGAAAACCCAAGACCCACAAATATTATTGGACAACATGTTTTTCCATTACTTCCTGCAGGTAAGATTGGCTTTCGCGAAGGCATGTACATGGCCAGCGCTGATGAGATTTATTTGAAGGTAATAGGCAAAGGTGGTCATGGCGCTACACCTGAGCTCTGCATTGATCCTATCGTTATTGCTTCGCACATTATTATTGCCTTACAACAAATCATTAGCCGCAATGCTAACCCCAGACAACCAACGGTCTTGACATTTGGAAATATTATCGGTCTTGGTGCAACCAACATTATCCCCAATGAAGTAAACATTGCCGGCACATTCCGGGCGATGAATGAAGAATGGCGGGAATCAGGGCTTCAAAAAATTAAGAAGATGGCCGAAACTATTGCTGAAAGCATGGGCGGAAAATGTGAAGTAGATATTTCAAGAGGTTATCCTTATTTAGAAAATGATCCAGAACTTACCAGAAGAATAAAAGCTGCGGCTGTAGATTATGTTGGCCAGGAAAATGTAGTGGATATTGATATTACGCTTGCCTCAGAAGACTTTGCCTATTATTCGCAAATAATACCGGCTTCTTTTTATAGATTAGGAACGCGTAATGAAGCAAAAGGAATTACATCCTACGTACACACACCTACTTTTGACATAGATGAAGAGGCTTTAAAGATCGGTCCCGGTATAATGGCGTGGATGGCGGTCAAAGAATTGGAATTATGATCAAGATTTAAAATTAATAAGAAGTATTAAGTTGTATTAAGTCTTGTTAAATCCTTCCAACTTTCGCATCCCTGCCTATCTTTGAACAAAGGATGAAAAAGCAAGAGATTAAGTCATCAGAAGTTCCCTTGGAGCCTGTGCAACCCCGCTGGAGAATAATCCTTAGAAATACTGCCTATATTCTTGCTGCGCTTATTATCTTCTTGTTTGCACTTGACCTGATGATCTCGTCCTTGCAACATCTTGGAAAGACAGCGGCAGAGACAATTATTCTTGCGACCTCAAATCCTTTTACGGGCCTTTTCATTGGGTTACTGATTACCGCGATCATCCAAAGCAGTTCTGCCACAACGTCAATGGTGGTAGCACTTGTTGCCTCGGGTGCCATTACACTGGAAGGAGCTGTGCCCATCATCATGGGTGCAAATGTAGGCACAACCATCACCAGCACTATTGTCTCGCTCGGGTTCATTACCAAGAAAAATGAATTTAGAAGGGCGGTTGCAGCCGGAACTTATCATGACTTTTTTAATATTCTCACAGTGGTCATTCTATTCCCGTTAGAATATTACTTTGGATTTCTTTCAAGCTTATCAAGTGCAATAGCTTCGCTTTTGTTCAACCAGCCTATTGGCCCTTCTAAAAGTAATTTTTCACTTTCAGGATCAGGGTTCAACCCGCTTATTGATTTTTTGGTGAATAGTATTGGTAATGGATTTTTATTAGCCCTTCTTTCTTTTGCGCTGTTATTTGGCTCCATTCTTTTTTTTAGAAAAGTACTTACCAACCTACTTGGCATTGGATCGCAAGATCGCTTTCAGCAGTTCTTTTTCCAGCATCCGCTGAAATCATTTGGATGGGGGCTGATAACAACAGCTGCCATACGATCCAGCTCGGTCACTACTTCACTAGTGGTGCCGCTGGTGGCCAAGAAAGTAGTCAAGCTAAAAAAAGCGATTCCGTTTATTTTGGGGGCAAACATAGGCACTACCATTACTGCTTTCATTGCAGCCATGTTTAATTCCAACACCGCCATCAGCATTGCGATTGCCCACTTCCTTTTTAATTTTATTGGCGTACTTATTTTTTTTCCTATTCCTTTTGTAAAAGATATTCCCATAAAACTCGCCTCAGGCTTGGGACGTCTAACCCTTAAATACAGACTTGCTGGATTTCTGTATGTGATCCTGACGTTTTTCTTTATACCTTTTTCGCTGATTTTTTTTAGTAAAGATGCTGTCGCCATTCGTGAGCTAACCTACGAGAAACAGAATTTTAAGACCCGGGAAAAGGAATATTATAAAATCATCACGAAGACTTATCAGAATCAGTCCATTACAAGTTGGACAATTTATGACCAGCCAACAGATGATCACCAGGATCCCAGCAAAATTATTTCGGTGTATAGAAAGAGAAATTTGTTATTCATCAATAATGAACTTTACGAACTCAATAAACCAGGCTTCTGCAAAGATGGGGAAGATGAAAACGGACGGTATAGAATGTGTATCAGGGAAATTATGCCGAGGCTAGTCATCAACCCAACCTTGTCGGTGGATTCTGTTTATGTATTTGAAAAGCAACAATATCAGCTATCTACTGACTCGGTTACCTCCCGGTTTTTTATAAGCGCCACACAAAACATACTGGTTAAGAAGGAAACCAGAGACAAAAGTGGCAACCTACTTTCCAAGGAGGAGCTTTTTAATATCGAGAAAAAATAGAATCCCTGCGTTGATTAGATGGTTGGTCATATAAGTCCAAAACCCTTTCTCCGTATGGAGCCTCGCAGCTAGAGCGGAATTTGAAATGCTTACATAAACTTAGAAGCTTAGATTTTCCCTCTCTCATCTGTCCCCTCAACCATTTATAGTATATTTGTTGCTTCGATTTTATGGAAAAATTAAAGGATACCATTTTTAAATTTCTTCGGCTTGATGGCCTTTTCAATCACCTTTCCGGTTATATGGAGGCTCGGGTTGAATTGCTTAAGATAGAGATTAGAGAGGACGTAGCTAAGACTCTGGCCAAAGCCATGATTTTTGGTGTAGTATTTTTCTTTGGGTTCATGTTTATGATCTTTTTTAGTATTGGCCTGGCACATTTCTTAAATAAGTATTTTAATGAAAGCTATACCGGCTATTGGATTATGGCAGGCTTATACCTGACCGGATTTTTTATATTCTTGGGCTTTCGAAAAAGTATACTTAAAAATTTCGAAAAGCACTTATCGGATTTAATCAAACGAAGGGAAAATAAATAATAGTATGCTATTATCCTTTAAGTCTCATTCACTCAATTCACGATTAACAATTCACGATTAACATAACACGGATATGGAGTTGCTGGAAACACAAGACCCCGAGAAGAAAAAACTAATTGAGACCAGTGATCGTCATAAAAGAGAACTGGAAAAGGAGGTAAAGGCAATATCAGATAAAACCGAGCAGACGTTAAAGAATGTGCTTGTGATTGGTGGCGCACTGGCACTTACTTATTTTACAGTAAGTCAATTAACCAAGAATAGATCCGGACGAAAGAAAGCGAAGAAGATCAAAGTTGAAACAGGCGAAGAAGAAGTTATGGCTTCCGAGCCGTCTGTGCCTTCATTTATTTCGCAAATAGGAGATCGGGTTATCAGTCAGGGAACTCTTATTCTGTTGGATCTGGCAAAGGATATGTTAATGGAATATTTGGAATCGAGAAAAAAGAAGAATGAAGATTCTTGATCTTTTAAAAGAACGGCATCGCACGGGTAAAAAATCCATAGCGGTACTGGTTGATCCTGACAAGGCAGATGATCCAACTCGCCTCAATCAGTTGATTAATCTGGCCAGTGAAAATTGCATCGACTTTTTCTTTGTAGGTGGCAGCTTGATCACAACGCCCAACCTGTCAGAAGTTGTAAATCAGATCAAAGAGCAGGTGACCATACCTGTTATCCTGTTTCCAGGAAATTCAATGCAACTAGATCCTAGGGCGGATGCTATTTTATTTTTGTCGCTTATTTCCGGTCGTAATCCTGATTTGCTTATAGGCCAACATGTAGCGGCAGCTCCAATTCTTAAGAATAATAAGATCGAAGTTATGCCAACGGGCTACATGCTCATCAACTCAGGTAAGATTACTTCCGTTGCGTATATAAGTAACACCACACCTATCCCTGACGATAAATATTCTCTTGCTGCCTGTACTGCCTTGGCGGGCGAAATGCTTGGCTTACAACTCATTTACCTGGATGCCGGTAGTGGCGCAGAAAGGGAAATCAGTACGAGAATGATAAGCACAGTGAGAAAAGCGGTGAATACTCCCCTGATTATTGGTGGTGGAATTAACACCTCCGCAAAAGCGATTGCCGCACTGGAAGCAGGTGCCGATATGATTGTTATAGGAAACGCAGTGGAGAAAAATCCAAATATTCTGATTGAGATCTCTGATAAAGTATACGACTGGAATCAAAGTATTGAGGCGCGTAAGTAGTTTCATCAGCGCACCGTTTTATTTCAACCCATGAATATTCTCAACAATCTTTTTTATTACGGAATAATCACACCCATCTCACTATTGCCATTCCCTCTTTTATACGGGCTCTCTGACTTTCTGTACTATGTAATTTATTATGGATTTGGCTATCGTAAAAAGGTTGTCTTTCAAAATTTAAGGAACTCTTTTCCTGAAAAGACAAAGGGTGAACACATTGAAATTGCCAAAAAGTTTTACAGGCATTTTTGTGACCTTACTCTGGAAAGTCTGAAAGTATTTACGATTTCTGAAAAAGAAGTCAATGACAGAATGGTACTTAAAAACCCTGAAGTAGTTGATAGATTTTTCGATCAGGGAAAAAGTGTGATTATCGCAGGTGGCCATTATAATAATTGGGAGTTATTTGCTGTAGCAATTGATTCGATGGTAAAGCACCAAACCATTGCGATCTATAAAACCCTTACCAGTAAATACTTTGATGAGAAGATGCAAGTGACGCGCGGTAAGTATGGACTACGAATGATTTCTGCTAAACTTGTAAAGGAAGTTTTTGATTCTGAAAAAGATAATTTGACAGCCACAATTTTTGGTATTGATCAATCGCCTCCCTTCGCTGATAAGTGCCATTGGATGACTTTTCTAAACCAGGATACAGGCGTGCTTTTTGGTGTAGAGAAGTATGCGAAGGAATATGATTATCCCGTTGTCTATTGCCGGATCAACAAGGAAAAGCGAGGGTATTATAGTTTTGAGTTTGAAGATGTAAGCGATCGGCCGAATCAAACCAAGCACGGTGAGATTGTGGAAAAGGTTACCCGAATGCTTGAATTAGATATTTTAAAGAAGCCTGAATTTTGGTTGTGGAGTCACAAACGTTGGAAGCACAAACGCCCCATTGAAAAGTGAACGAGATAGATTCCTAAATAAATAAAGTCTCACTCTTATCTTCACTTTTGAGAACTGTTCTTATGTTCAAAGACGAACTCTAATTGGTGCTAACTGATTTATTTCCTTTAAGAAAATTTTCAATCTGCAAAGCCACATTCTCCCGAATGTTGAGGTAATAGAAATTCATGTCGGCACGATGCCATGTTTTAGTGCGCAGGAAAAACCTTCCTTTGAAATACGGTTTATTTATCCACAACAAACTTTCATGATTTTGCGCATCGGCAAGTTGTGGGGCGTAAGTAAAGTGCAAGGCTACGCCACCTTTGTTCAATTCCTTAGGAGCAAAATCCAAGCTTGAGCTCCACAACAAAGGGTTGGTAGAAACTGAACCTTTGAAATAGCGATTGTAACTTTCGGGATAAAAGTTTTTGGAAAAAGTATTCCAGCTTACAAAAGTTCCTACGTGGCCTGGCCTTTCACTTTCGCGGATATTATTAAAAGCATCGGGTTTAATAGCGCGCCCGATCAGATAAGCGGCAACTAATTGCTTCTGTAATTCCTTTCCATCAAAATATTCTTTTAGCAAACGCTCACAATGCATGGTGCCTTGGCTATGCGAAGCAAGAACGATTGGCCTGCCATCATTGTAATGCGCCAGATAAAATTCGAAAGCCATTTTCACATCTTGGTATGCGAAGTCAAGTGCTTGTTGGGCATCCTGAATATTTGGTGTGTGAAAGGCATAGACATGAGCCTGTCGATAATACGGTGCGTAGATTCGGCAAGAACCATTGAAGATCGTAGCCTGATTTAAAATTGTAGAGCGCTGAATTTGATTGTTAAGTCCCGCATCATTTACATCGGCATTCCACGTATATTGATTTTTAGGTTTTTGCGTGAAAATGGTGGGATAAACAAAAAAGACATCGGCTTGCGCGTGCACTTGTTTGTTTTCTAAATGTGATTTTAACGGAACACTATCGGCCGCATCTTTTTTGAAAGGCAGTGCAGCCCAATATTCAGGTTTGCTATAATCTGGCGAGGGCGGAGGAGTAGATGATCTAAAATTACCTTTTAATACAATAGTTTTGTTGCTGCACTTGATAAGAAGCAAGGAAGCAAAAAGTAAAAAACAAACCTTATTCATGGGCAATCTAAATTGTAGATTTTTACTTTAGAAGCTCACGCGAAATTACCATACGCTGTATCTCTGAGGTGCCCTCATAGATTTGAGTGATCTTGGCATCGCGCATCATGCGCTCCACATGAAACTCTTTTACGTAACCATAACCACCGTGTATCTGAACAGCTTCTGTAGTCACCTCTTGGACAATTTGAGAGGCAAATAATTTTGCCATAGCGGCTGCTTTTACAAAATCTTTCTTCTGGTCTTTGAGATATGCAGCCTGAAAGATGAGAAGGCGGGCTGCGTCAATTTTTGTGGCCATGTCGGCTAACTTAAATTGGATTGCCTGATGTTCAGAAAGGCTTTTGCCAAATGCTTTTCTCTCCTTGGAATATTTCAGTGCCAGTTCATACGAGCCAGAAGCAATTCCCAACGCCTGTGAAGCAATGCCAATTCTTCCTCCGTTTAAGGTAGTCATGGCAAAGGTAAATCCGAAACCGTCCTCGCCTATACGATTTGATTTCGGTACTTTAACATCGGAGAACATCAGTGAATGTGTATCTGATCCTCTGATTCCCATCTTATCTTCTTTCTTGCCTACGACAAAGCCAGCTTGCCCGCGCTCAATAATCAATGCATTAATTCCTTTATGTCTTTTTTCGGGATGAGTCTGGGTGATCACCATGTAAACACTTGCAGTGCTGCCATTGGTGATCCAATTTTTTGTGCCGTTCACTAAATAATAATCACCTTTATCCTCGGCCGTTGTGCGCTGGCTTGTTGCATCCGACCCGGCTTCTGGTTCGGAAAGACAAAATGCACCGATTACTTCACCTGTTGAAAGTCTCTTAAGATATTTTTCCTTTTGCTCCTCAGATCCAAAACGTTCCAACCCCCAACATACAAGCGAATTATTTACAGACATCATTACGGCAGCCGAAGCATCAACCTTTGATATTTCCTCCATTGCCAATACATAGGATATGGTGTCCATTCCACCGCCATTGTATTTCGGATCAGTCATCATACCCATGAACCCAAGGACTCCCATCTTTTTGATAAGCTCTTGTGGAAATTTCTGATGGGTATCGCGGTCAATTACACCGGGCAGGAGTTCAGTCTGCGCAAAATCTCTGGCGGCTTGTTGTACCGCCAATTGCTCCTCGGTAAGTTGAAAATTCATAATCCAATTAGAATTTGGTAACACTCATTTATATTCAAAGACAAGACTAATGCGGCAAATATTTTAACAGGTCACCTTGCTCAGGATCTTCGTGTAGAGATATAATAAAATTTGTGAATTTGATTTTGAAAGAGGGATATTTCCTGATAAGTTTTTAATTGTTTATCGAACTTAGGAATGATTTTGATGCTATAACTCATTAAGTAGATCTTCTATTGGCCTTGCTTTTAGTTTACCCTGACGCATCAATTTCATTTCCTCAACAGATTCCCGTATATCTTCCAGCATAAAGATTATGCATTAAAATTAATGATTTCAAAATACAATTCCCCTATCCAAGGCTATCATAAAATCAAAAGAGCTTGAGAAAATCCCAAGCTCTCTTGATCAGTGTGAAACTTTTTTAATCACGGTCGCCACCGAGATACACCATCACATAATACGCCAACATAGTGACAGCTCCAATAGCTGCAACTACATAGGTCATGGCAGCCCACTTCAAAGCATCTTGCGCCATATCATATTCTCCTGGTGTAACAA
>JANOLM010000219.1:0-1936 GCA_031419815.1 Bacteroidia bacterium | reverse complement strand
TTGAAAAATCAAACAGCAAGAACCTAAACGAGACCGCAAACAGACTGCATACAGAAAATCAGGTTTTGAAGGAATCTAATAAACAAATTGACGTGCTTCAAAAAGAGCTTACTACGTTAACGGAGGCAAACAAAAATTATTTAAGAAGGGGAACGGAGTTATCGAATGAAGTAGCAACATTAAAGCAGAAGCTGGAGCAGACTGAACGTGAACTTCAAAAAGTAGTGCAGCAGAACACAGAGCATCTTAAGGACGATGAGTTTAGGAATCAGGAGTACTCGAAATCTGTTAATGCCTTAAACAAAATCCAGGATAAACTTCAGAACGACCGGAATAAAGAACTTGAAGAGCGGAAAAATGCAGAAATAGAACGCATTCGCAAACTTCGTGAGACGTGGGCAAATCATCAGATCAATGTCAAGAATACTATAAAAACCATTTGTGCAAAATATACCATTGAGTATGTTGAGAAAGTTCCGTTTAAAGGGGAGCCTGATAATACATTAAAAATCAGTAATGAGTTTATTGTGTTTGATGCGAAGAGCCCTGGGGGAGAAGATTTATCGAACTTCAGACAGTACATAAAGAACCAGGCGGAGTCGGTAAAAAAATATGTGAAAGAGCCAGATGTAAAAAAGGAGATATTTTTGGTGGTGCCGACCAACACGCTGGAGATTTTAGACCAGGTTGTATTTCGGCTAGCAGATTATAATGTTTTCGTTGTTTCCCTTGATTCCCTTGAACCTATTATTTTAAGCCTGCAAAAAATTGAAGAATATGAATTTGCAGATCAACTGAGCCCGGAAGAGCGCGAAAACATTTGCCGGGTGCTCGGAAAGTTTGTTCATCTCTCGAAAAGAAGAATCCAAATTGATGGGTTCTTTACCAAGCAGTTTTTCGAACTCGTTTACAGAAGTGAAGCAGAACTGCCGAAAGATATTCTAGAGAAAGTTTCTGAATTTGAAAAGGCAGAGAAATTAAATCCACCCATTGAACGAAGGGCAAAGCAGATCAGCGTGAAAGAGCTGGAGCAGGAAACCACGAAATTGAAAAGCGAAGCTGAAGCAAAAGGAATATTTACCCAAGAGTCCCTACTCTCCAACCGCCTGAACAAATTGCCCTTGTATACAACAGATGCTGAGGACTTACAGGACGATGAGCAGGGGAAGCTATTTTAAAAAAAGTTTTATTCATATGAAAGTCACGGCCGATAATAAACTCAGGAAACTAATTGTGGTGGGCGATCGCGTGCTGATCCGCCCGGTAAAGGATTCTGACAAAACTGAAAGCGGTCTTTATTTACCGCCTGGGGTACAGGAAAAGGAAAAAATTCAAAAGGGTTTTATAATTAAAGTTGGTCCCGGCTATCCTTTGCCAATGCCTGCCGATGAGGATAATCTGTGGAAAGGGAAAGAGGACGAGATAAAATACTTGCCGCTGCAGGCACAGGAAGGTGACCTTGCCATTTTTTTACAGAGAGGAGCAATTGAAGTAATGTATGAAAGTGAGAAGTATTTCATCGTTCCTCAGGCTTCTATTCTGATGCTGGAGCGGGAAGAAGATCTATGATTTTTTCATAACTTTGATTGCATGGATTTATTGACTTTAAATATTCCTGAAGAGCCCACCTTTCAAATTGAGGGATCTGATAAAAAAAAGGTGAGTGACGAAACACTTCTTCCCGGCTTTGAGCTTGATCTCTCCAGGCTTACGTAATAAAACCAATGGCTGGCCTTTCAGTGGATGTTCTGCGCAATGGTAAAAAATATTACCTCATCAACTTTGGCGATCGCTATGAGTTTATGATAGAGAACATTTTGGGTAATGGCGACTTCAAATTAAAGGACCTTCATACCCTTGAAAGATATCACCTCAAAGACCTTATTAAATTTGGTAAAGGGCACGATTTTGAGATTCGGGATCTTGAATAAAACAA
>JANOLM010000218.1:0-2047 GCA_031419815.1 Bacteroidia bacterium | reverse complement strand
GGGTTTTCATCGAAGTAGATGGAGATGTCTTCTTTGAAGGTGGCTTCAAGTTCTGCTTTTAATGAATGAACAAACTCAGTGACCCAATGATCACCTTTGTTGTCTTTGTGGCGATAACTGATGAAGATGTCGTATTCGAAGCTAGGGATAATGGAGGGCATGTCGTGTTCAAACAATATTTAATATTAGTCTTTCGGGTAATTTATTTTATTGAGTAATTTAATGAACCTTGGGTCGTTGCGAAGGGAGTGCATCAACGGTTCGTAATTTAGTTTTACAAGATATGGTGATCTGGCATCAAAACTATTATCCAGCCATTCAAAAGCGAGGTCGTTATTTCCAATAAAGGCACTGGCCTGCGCACATTGCCATTTGTATTTGTTGCCTTTTTCTCTTTTCTGAATAAATACATCTAAAAGTTCTTTGGCCTTGCTCTTGCGATCTAGTTTAAAGTTGATCAATATTTCGTTAAAGTCTTTGGATGCAACTCCGGCCTTTGCATTTTCAGCGATTGCCTCGGTTGTCTCACCATTTAAAAGACAAAAGGTGACCAACTCATCGTCCATTCTTTTGCTGATATCTCTCGATCTTCTTATGAGACGGACAGCTTCTTCATATTTACCGGCTCTGGCATAGGCATCTGATAAGTTTATATACGAGTAAGTGAGCAAAGGATCAAGCGAAAGCGCTTCCTCTCCCAAATTGATCGCTTCCTGATGTTTGCCCAATACGGACATCACGCGACATGCTGAACGCAATACAATCGGGTTGTGTGGTCCATATTGCGTAGCCCTAGCAATTTGTTCCTTGGCCCTCGCAAAATCGTATTGAAATAAGTACCAAAATGAATGGTAAGTGAGAGCCTCTGGAAGATTTGGATTCATCTTCAGCGCTTTATCAAGATACCCTTTGCATTGCTCGCTTGAGTCACTGCATGTCATGTATAAAAATGGATACACGATTGCGGCTGACGAGTCGATGTTAATTGAATTTTTGAAGTGTGTAAAAGCAAGTGCATAATCTCCATCGGCAAATCGGCCAAAATAGTATCTTCCGATCTGATATTCTTTTCTCGCCTCGTTATTCCATGCTTCGTTAACAGTGGAAGTGGTTCGCTCCGAGAGAGACGCTTTTAGAGCAGATGCCACTGCCTGTGCGATTTCATCTTGCACGGCAAAAACATCTTTGGGAGAGCGATCAAACGTCTTGGACCATAAGTGTGTGCCATCAATGACTTTAATCAACTGCGCGGTAATCCTGATTTGATCTGCTGATTTACGAATACTGCCTTCTAATATGGTAGCCACTCCCAGCATCTCACCCACTTTCTTCAGGTCTTCATTTTTTCCTTTGAATTGAAATGAAGATGATCGGGCAATCACTTTCAATTCATCTGATTGCCCAAGAACATTGATGATTTCTTCCGCCACACCGTCCCCAAAATACTCCTGATCGTGCGCTGGGCTCATGTCCACAAATGGAAGGACTGCGATGGATTTATCGAGCGCTTCTGGTTCTTCTTTTGCTGATGAAAAAAATTTAGGATAAAGAAAGTAGCTTGTCACCGCTAGCAAAATGACGGAAGCAGCTATTGCTATGAGAGATTTTTTGTTCTTCAAATTTTCAGTTGCAGGATAATGAGTATTGCTTGGTAGTCTGGGTGATTGAAGGATAGGATTCTTAAGTGCTGTAATAATTTCCTTAGTGGCATTCGCCACTTTGTTTACTTGGTTGCGATAGAGTGTTTTGTTGAGATTTTTATCAGGACTATCATTTGAGTTCAACGGACGATTAACACCTGCCTCCTTGTAAATGAATTCAATCGCCCGTAATACTCCACCGATTTCATTTTCGATGATTGCTTTATCTTCCGCATCCAGATCATGAATTTTTATGGGAAGAATTCGGCTGGCGACATTTCCATTGCTTAATTTAATGTCTCTTCCCAACTGATCTTCTTTGGCCAGCTTATTAAATGCAACAAACTCATGTTGCCACGCAAAACTCTTCGTGTCGCAATAAGTTTGAGAAATGATGGGAATGAAGA
>JANOLM010000217.1:0-2883 GCA_031419815.1 Bacteroidia bacterium | reverse complement strand
TTGAGTACCTGAATAAAATCAGGCTCAATCAAGTAAAACATATTCAAAGAAAAATAAGGCAACTAAATATCCATGAAAATGAATTGATATTCGCAATGGCTTAATAATCAGCAGGAAAATAGGGGGTTATATATAATTGTCGCGATTAATTTAAATGAAGCCTAAGGCCTCACTCAATTGTCTATCGTGCAAACTGAAAAATTATTTTGCCTTACTGCGGTCATATTGAGAGAGGTGTATGTAGGGAAGATTAGTATTCAGGGTGTGGAAATATTTATACACTTCTAAGCTATTTATACTCAAAGAGAGACAAATTGGCTAGAATAGTGCCGAATAGGCTGGCTGATAAATTGCTTGGGAAATTGTAAATACTAGATATAAAGCATATGAAAAATTTAGGAATAGGTTTATTGATTATTGGAATCATCATGACAGTTTTTACAGGGTTCAATGTAATTACCAAAAAAAAGGTTGTTGATCTTGGTTCTGTCGAAATAAATAGAGAGGAGAAGACACCGATTTATTGGTCACCAATAACGGGTGGAATACTTGCAGCGGCAGGTGTTTTATTGCTTGTTGTAGGGAAGAAGAAGGATTAGTCAAAGAGCGAGTGGGGGAATTTCTGGAGTTTGATTTTTGAATTAATTATGAAACGATTGAAAGCAATATTATTTATAACGGGAATTATTATAGCCATTTTAAGTAACCTATAAAATTTACCAAACGTAAATGTCCATCCATTATTTATTAGTGGGGGTGACACCACAATTGACTTGTATCAAGAAATCTTTAAAGTTCAACGCTTAGAAATTCTACAGTTAAGTGATACATGATAAAGTACAAAAAAGAACTGTTGTAAAAGTTTTGAGAGCGGTAGGTTGGATTGCCGTTTCTTTTATCAGTATGATGTTCCTGGTTATCCTTTTGATCAGGATTCCGTATGTCCAAAATCAGCTCGTCCAAAAAGCTATCTTGTTTCTAGAAAATAAAATTGGAACGGAAGTATCCCTTAAAAGTTTATATGTTGAATTTCCAAAAAAGATAGTTCTTGAAGGATTATATCTGGAAGATCAGAATTCGGACACGTTGCTATACGCTGCAAAACTTTCTGTCGACACTGATTTATTGAATTTAATCAAACACAAAATTCAACTAAACACAGTTAGAATTACTAATTCGGTTGTTGGAATACGAAGAAGTGAAAGTGACAGTACTTTTAATTTTGATTATATCATCAAGGCATTAGCAGGAGACACTGTTGCCTCAGATACTACGCAGTCTGCATGGGGGTTCTCCATTGGTTCAACCCAGCTCTCTAAAGCGGCTGTATCGTTTCATGATTTATATTCGGGTAATAAATTAGAAATTAGGGTTAGAAATTTAGACATAAGGATGGACGAGTTTAACCCTTCAAAATCAATCTATAAAATTTCATCCGTGGAAATAGCAAATGCGTACGCTAACCTAACTCAATCTAAAAGGGCTACTGCGGAGCCCTCAAATCAAACCTCAAATACAAAAGCATCATTTCCTTTAGATATTGATTTTAAAAAGATTCACATAAAAAATGTAAATCTTCGCTATTCTCAGGTAGCCGATGGAAGAAATATCAATATTCATTTAGGCGATTTTATAGTGGCAGCAAATAAAATTGATTTGAATAGCCATACGATTAATCTTGAAAGAATCCAACTTAATCAATCATTCATTTCTTATCACGCCATAAAGGTTGCGAACGAAAAATCTCCGCCATCATCTGGTAGCGGCAATCCAACCTTCGATACGGACATCGGATGGAAAATAAATCTTAATCAATTGTCACTTGCTGATAACGGCTTTCAATATTACAATTTTAATGCCCCCGCCAACCATGAAGGCTTAGACGTTAATCATCTGTGGGTTTTTGCATTACATGCTTCGGCAGACGATATTGAAATAGATGAAGGTAACATAAGAGCCGATCTTCAAAACTTATCACTTAAAGAAAAAAATGGATTTTCGATCGAATCCCTTGCTTCACAAGTAAGGCTAACACATACTAATCTCGATTTAAGTGATTTTAGTTTTAAGTCCGAGAATTCTGAACTTGCTCTCAACGCCAGTGCCTCATTTCCTTCTCCCGCAGCCGCACTTGCTAATTACAGCCAGGTAAAATTTAAGTTGGACATCGCCAATTCGTTTATTGCTTTAAGGGATGTTCTTTTTTTTGCACCGTCCATTACCGACAGTTTTCTTGTTGGACTGCCTAAAAACACAAAACTTTTTGTGGATACAAAACTTCGTGGATCAGTGAGTGATTTAGTAATTGACAACCTGAGTTTGAAAACATTGGATAGCACTAGTGTGGCGATGACAGGTAAACTAACTGGATTACCCGACATAGATCATACCTTCATGAACGTAAAAGTCAAACGGTTTTATACTACCAATTCAGATATAGATAGGATACTTCCTGACTCAACTCTTCCATCTTCAATAAAAGTGCCGAGGTGGCTTGAAATGCACGGCAACTTTCGAGGGACAATGCATACACCGGAAATAGAGGCATCACTTGAAACAAGTATAGGGAGTTTAGATATGTCAGGAAAGTTTGATCTAACCTCGGTAGGAGTTTACGATGCAGAGATCTCAACCAAAAAATTTAATGTTGGAGAGCTTATTAAACAGGAAGAAATAGGTGCATTAAGCATGCAAGTTGCTGTAAAGGGATCAGGCCTGACCATGAAAAATCTTGATGCCACAGTTGATGCAACAGTGTCTCAGTTTCTATATGAGAAGTACGACTACAGGGATTTCAAATTGGAGGGATCTTTAAAGAATTATTTTTTTTCGGGTACGGCCTCCTTAAGCGATAAAAATCTTGACTTTGTTCTCCAGGCTGAT
>JANOLM010000216.1:0-3285 GCA_031419815.1 Bacteroidia bacterium | reverse complement strand
CTTGTGACGCCAGCCACAAGCTTAAATGTCATGCCGGGCACATGCAACGCTGCCAACAATGGTATGAATAATATTTGACCCGGCATCCAGAAGAAGGGACACAAGTAATGTTTCATTTAGCCTTTTTGTCATTGGCTGAGTTTAGCTATTCACATCAACGTGGTTGGATGATAAACACCGACAACAGGCTAATTCTCAATTTCATTTTGACTTTTTTACTTGCTCATCGCAATAGGTCTCTCCAAGTGCTTGGCATCTTCTGTAAAAGTATAAGGATTTGTTTTTATCTGTTTTAACAGAAAATCTTCCGGTAAAAATATCTCCAAGTTTAATTAGTGAAAGAATATGATCTTTTGCGGCTGCATATTCATAGAGCTCAATTGCCTTTGCTGTTGACTCAGCTACACCTAAGCCATACAGATACATTTCGGCCAATTGATAATAATATTTTGGTTCTTCAGTTTTAAGTCCATTTACAAAATAGGTATAGGCATATTTCGCGGAAACCAGGGAATCGAAATATTCAATTTTAACAGGAAGCTCACTTTCAATATTTTCCTGCGAAAAAGGAGATGTATCGAAAGATGATTCCTTTAAATGAATTACATCTGTTTTAACATGGTCTTTTGTTATGGCAATGGAGTTCCTTACATCCATCACATATTTTTGATGATCTCCAACAATGACCAATGTGTCCGTATTAACCGATCGTAAATCTACTATGTTGATATTCAGTAGCTTAATGATAGTATTGTCTCCCTTTATGATAATCACATCATGGGTCGCATCGAAATAGGATGAGTTTTTCTGCACAAGTTCAAATAGGTTGTTTTTGCCTTCAAAGATAATCTCATCATGTGCCGCAGAATTAGATACTGTGTTAGTGGAGGTGACTTTAATCATATTGTTGTCCTCTGACTTATCAACATCATAATCGGATGTTGATACGGAAGATGAAGATTTGCAAGACAACAAGATTACTATCAAAAAGAGGAAGGCAATTAAATGTTGAGTATACACAATTTGGAAGTTTTTCATACAGTTAGCTTAATGATTGCTGATCAAGATACCTTCTTTTACCGTAACTCAGCGATACTTCAAATTCCAACAAAGCAATTTCAGTAAGTTATTTATAGTTGCTCAATTTGGCCATGAATGATTGACAACAGTTATATTCGTGTTGTTGTGATCTATCTCTCTACCAAGTTCGTACACATAGAGTCTTTTCAAATCGATGCTCTTCCGGGTAACAGTAAACATTTTTTTAGGAAATACTTCACCATCCTTTATCAGATAAACACTAAAGGGTACCTCTGGGAGGATACAAGGAGTCACTTCGTTTTTCATGGGTTTTCTGGATTTGTTATTTGAATTGCCTTTGATTGTTTAGAACAAATTTCTGAACGGCACATGACATTTTATGTCGCGCGCTCCATTTTTATTGGTTATACTTGTTGCCAACCTATTGAAAGATTATGCCTGACACACTAAAGCCCGGGTTAAGAGTCGAAATTTTAGATGAGCTATTGAATAGAAGGTGGACGGGTATTGAGTTATTGAAACAGGTAAACGAGAGATTGCTTAGCCGGGATGAGAGACCCATAGACAATCGAACTCTTCTCCGTGATCTTAAATACCTGCTGGAAAAAAGACATGCACCACTGCACAGACCAAAAGATGGTGGAAAATATTATTACTATACGGAAAAATTCTCTTTAAAGGATATACCTCTTGATAGTGATGAACTAAGTTCGCTGAAGCAAGCAGTTAGTATTCTTAAGAAGGTAGAGAATTTTCAATTGACAAAAGAACTGGATCTTATAATCGGAAAGCTGGAAAACAGAATTCACACTAATATACCCGATAATAATTCGGTGGTTCAATTTGAAGATCATACGCATGCGAAAGGAAGTAATTGGTTTAGTGAGCTGTTTGACGCTATCCGCGAAAGCACGACCATTACTGTCACCTATCAGCCTTACAACCAGAGCAAGCCACAAGAATATATCGTGCATCCTTATTTATTGAAGGAATACAGAAACAGATGGTTTTTGCTTGGGCGCAATGATAAATCAACCCGGATATTGACCTTAGGTCTTGATCGAATAAAGCGCATCAAAGTTTCAAAAGAAACCTTTCTGGAGAATGACCTTTTCCATCCAGATGCAATCTTTGATAAGGTAATTGGTGTTTCCATTGATTATAATAGCAAGCCTGAGGAAATTATTCTCAATATTAAACCAGTCTCAGTTCCTCATGTTGAGTCCAAACCTATTCATAAGCACCAGGAACTTCTAAAGAGGCATAAGGATGGTAGCATTACCATAAAGTTGAACCTAATTATCAACTATGAGCTAAAAGCTACCTTGCTAGGTTTTGGCGATGGATTAGAGGTAATTAGTCCTCCGTTGCTAAGAGCGCACACCAAAAAATCATTGGCCGTGGCTGAGAGTTTTTATAGCAAGTGACAGAAAATGTCAGTGTTCAGGTTTTGCTTTGTGATGTACAAATACAAAGCAGATGAGAATCACAGGCAAAATACTTACAGAACTTCCGGTTGCAAGTGGCAACGGAAAATATGGAAATTGGAGCAGGAAGGACATCATTATCGAACAGAAAAATAAGTACCGGACAAAACTTTGTTTGTGCATTTGGGACAAGGCCCTGCAATCAGGAACTTTTTTAATTGGCCAAGAGGCGGACTTTGAGATTGAAGTGGAAAGCCGATCATATAATGGAAGTTGGTTTACTCAGGTGATATTGAAAAACTATAAGCTGCTCAATGTGAAGCCTGCCTATAAGTATGAGGTTGATGTTGAAGAAAATTATGAACAAAAGAAATACAGTCATCAGGATATGATCGATATCGCCTTTGAAGGTGATGCCGATTGGCTTTGGAATATTGATTAAACAGAAAACAATTCGCTATGTATTTAAAAAAATTAGGTCTTGAAAATTTTAGAAAGTTCAAAGACTATCAAGAATTTGAGTTTAAACCAATCACAATTCTCGTTGGTCCCAACAATTCCGGTAAAAGCTCATTAATTAAAGCTTTGCTGCTTCTTCAGGAAAACCTTATAAATGGACTCGATGATTTAAAATTTGGCAGCGAGACAAAGCACCGAATTTTAAGTTTTGGCCATGCGTTAAATAGCAGTTCAAAGAAACCTTATTTTAGAATTAAATGTGAATTCGATGCGGCCGGGAAAGACATTCATGCTATTGAGCAAGACGTTTGGCAAGACAAGGGCGCGACAACTATTGATGTTACTTTTGAGCAAGGCT
>JANOLM010000215.1:0-9174 GCA_031419815.1 Bacteroidia bacterium | reverse complement strand
ACTCCATGGCCATCTCCAAAATCATGGGAATAGACAACATGAAGATAGCCCGGTTGATGCTACCTTCTGTGAAGTTTTGCTGTTCGCCATTTATGGCTTGTTTGAAAAGGCGTAACGCAGCTACCGCTTTTGTAAAAAATTTCATGACTGAAATATAAGTAATGTATTAAATGGAAACCACTCCGAAATGAAGTAGTGAGGAGTTCATTGCAGGCAAATCAATTTATGCCTAATGTATAATACCAAAAAGTTACAGACTATTCGAAAAGATAAATTTAAGCTTTTGAAATGCCCAGCATGGCCATGGCGCCCTGCTTAAAGGCTCGGCCAAATGGAAGAATTTTCTTATTCAACTCCACCCCCTCCGCGGAAACGGACGTGACGGCATGCGTGGAAACAATAAAGGATCTGTGTATCCGCACAAATAAATTTCCGGGAAGCTTTTCTTCCAACGTACTTATGTTTTCACGTGTAACTATGATTCTGTCTTTTAGATAAATTTTTACATACGCATCCAGGCTTTCAATGTATAAAACCTCGGACAAGAGAATCTTATGCACCTTACGATCTGCCTTTACATGAAGAAAAGCTTCTTGATTTTCTATTCCAATAATGGCAGAAGAAGAATTTGCCTTTCGGTCAAAAAACTTGTTAACCGACTTCAATAATCGCTCGAAGGAAATAGGTTTCAATAAATAATCGATGACATCCAGTTCAAATGCCTCAGGGGCAAAATCGCGAAAGGCTGTAGTAAGAATAATAGCCGGAGGATTTTTAAGCGTGTTGATAAACTGAAGGCCAGTGATCTCAGGCATTTGAATGTCGAGGAAAATTAAATCAACTGTATGTGTTCGCAAAAAATTACTTGCTTCAATGGCATTCCCGCACTCGCCTGAAAATTCAAGTCCTTCGATTTTTAAAGTATGAGATGCAACAAGCTTGCGTGCAAACGGTTCATCGTCAACAATCAGGTACTTATATTTCATTTCTTCAAAACTAAGTTAATTGAAAATTCATTGGGTTTATCCGTGTCCACCTGGAGCGAGTATTTTTCAGGATACAAATGGTTGAGCTGACTTCTCAGGTTTTCCAAACCGATGCCGTTTCCAGACTCCCTGCTTCGCCAGCTATTACCGATTTCAATTTCAAGTTTATTTGTACTACACTCAACCTTCATCTTAATCCATGATTTACCGACTGATTTCATAACCCCATGTTTAAATGCGTTTTCAATCAGGGTTATTAAAATCATTGGGCCGATAACGTGATTTTCAGATTGGCCCAGCACGTTTGAGTTGACCTGAACGCGATCTTCATAGCGAAGCAATTCCAGGGCAATATAATTTTCAACCTGTTTCAATTCTTTATCGAGTGGTACAAACACTGCTTTACTGGAATGCATGACATAATCCAACATCTCACTTAGTTGAAGGATAGCCTGTGGTGCCTTGTCAGATTTTTCAGTGGTGAGGTAATACAGGTTATTAAGTGTATTAAACAGAAAATGCGGGTTAAGCTGCACTTTTAAGAACTTCAACTCAGCTTCAATCTTATCTTTCATCAGGGATTGGTAGTCATCTTTCGACCGTCTCCAGTGCAGCAGCATTTTAATGGCCACACCAAAGAAAACAACCATAAGCAAAGAGGTGAGCAGGAAGAAAATATCAATAGAGGCGGGACTCATGTCCTTGATTTTTATTCCAGCCATCACGATAAACGTGAGCATGGAAATCATCATCGCCATGAACAGGGAACCCAAGAGTGTATAAATAAAATAAAGCAGAAAGAATCCGTACCTCTCTTTCATCAAATAACGCGGCACCAGATAATAGTTCAAAAAATAAGTCGTGCCGATAGTCACGGGCATCAGCAATCCCACAAAGAAAAAGGTCTGGAGGTAGTTGCTGTTTTTACGACCAAAAAAAACCACATAAAAAGCAAGTATCAATATCCAGAAAAGAACATGAACGATCCAACGTTGTCGCGAGAAGAGGTAATCCAGAAAATTTTCCAGTCTGTTCATTGAAACACATAATTATGAAAAAATCGTGCAAGCCGAATCAAGATCGAAAAGAAGAAATGATAAATCCATCCTTTCGACAGAATTAAGATCCCTTTCGCCATAAAGCGCCAACAGAAGGCTGTATCCATACAAAGGGGTCATTCTGGTCAGAAAAGACAATTTGAGATTGAATTCCTATTTAACCTTGCTCAAACAAAAACTAAACTTAAACTTTACAACTATGTTAGCTATTTCATTTTTTGATTTACATGTACAGGGAGGCATGATGTTTATGGCGCCTCTGTCAATGCTCTTCATAATCAACATTGGCATCTTCGCTTATGTTTTGCTTGCTGTTATTCAAAAAAAGCAGTTCAACGCAAAATGGCTCGAGGCTATTAAACAAATTGGTGGCTTGGCAGCAGCGTGGGGAACCTGGTCAACAATTTTTGGGTTGTTCCAGGCTTTTGATGCTATCGAAGCTTCCGCTGATGTAATTCCATTCCCGGTAATTTGTGGAGGCTTAAAGGTTGCCAGCTTAACTGTATTATATGGACTAATTATCTTTTGCCTTTCGTTACTGAGTTTCATTATTCTTAAATTATCGACCAATAATGCGACCTCATAGTTTTGCCATGAAGCTAACCTCACGTTGGCACGGTGCAACCAGACACCTGATTGGCCTGGTTGTTAGCTGGTTAGGGTTCTCCGTTCTCTTAGGCTTATTTCATGAATTTGACAGGATGGAGGCTTCGAATGCCGCCATCCCGTCATTGGCTATCGGAGCCTTAGTAGCGGAAACAAGTCTTACTTTTTTATTTGGAGTAATCATCCTCGCAACACCAATTTTTATCTGGTGGTTGCAGAGTAGGGACAACGACAAAAGAATAGAAATTACCTCAAACCAGTAACGCCATTTTTTTACGAACCCTCAGGGCACTGCGGTTAAATTTTCACAGCAAGTATGCTCAGAAACTACATCACAGATTCTGCTTCTTTAATTCGTTCACTGCATAATCACAAGCGCGTGCCGTCAATGCCATGTAGGTTAACGATGGATTTACACAGGCAGAAGAAGTCATGGCCGACCCATCCGTAATAAATACGTTAGGCACTTCGTGCATTTGATTGAAGGCATTCAATACAGACGTCTTTGGATCTCTTCCCATTCGGGCTGTGCCCATTTCATGATTCGCATTTCCCGGAAAGGAAGTATTCACGTGAGGGTTTACATTTTTATAGCCTGCAGCCTCCAGCATTTCTGCCGCTGAGTTGGCCATATCCTGCTGCATAGCTTTTTCATTTTCTTTGAATTCGCAATCGGTAGTCAGTGTTGGCCTGCCGTATTTATCTTTCAGATCAGTGTTTAGTGTAACTCTATTCTCAGCATACGGCAAACACTCACCAAAAGCACCCAATCCCATATGCCATGATCCGGGAGTTTGCACATCCTTCTTCAACTCTTCGCCAATAGATTCAGAACGATTCCATCCTACACGGTCTGCCCCACCTTGCAATCCAAACCCACGGATATAATCATTTCTTTTGTCTGATAAATTCCGAAAGCGAGGAACATAAACACCCGTTGGCCTGCGACCTGAATAATAGTTGTTATCAAAACCTTCCACCGTTGCATTCGCACCGGCTCCTTTATGGTGATCCATTAAATTTCTTCCTACCTGATCGCTCCCATTGCCTAAGCCATTAGGAAAGCGAGTACTCATTGAGTTTAATAAAATAAATGCAGTACCAAGTGTGGCTGCATTTAAGAAAATAATTTTTGAATAATATTCGATAACCTCTTTAGTCTCCGTATCAATCAACTCCACGCCAATAGCTTTTCCTTTTTGATCATCGTAAATTACTTTGTTCACCAACGAGTTTGGTCGAAGTGTAAGATTACCTGTTTCAAATGCAGCTGGCAATGTACTGGCGTTGGTGCTGAAGTATGCTCCATACGGGCAACCTCTATGACAAAGATTTCGATACTGACATTGTCCTCTGCCTTTCACAGGCTGAGTTAGGTTGGCGGATCGACCAATTATTAAATGCCTATCTGGAAATTTTTCAGACAGTTTAGATTTAAAATCTTTTTCCACACAATTCATTTCCAAGGGCGGCTGAAATTTGCCATCTGGTAAATGAGGGATGCCATCATTATTTCCTGTTACCCCGATAAATGATTCAACATAATCATACCAGGGAGCTATCTCATTATAACGGATCGGCCAATCCACACCATGACCATCTTTTTTATTTGCTTCAAAGTCCAGGTCGCTCCATCGCCAAGTCATCCGTGCCCACAACAGCGAACGGCCGCCAACAATATCACCGCGTATCCAATCAAATCGCTTGCTCTCTTGATAAGGGTTTTCTAAATCGTTGATGTAAAAATGTTTATTGTCGCCACGGAAGGAATAATGGCGGGCTTGAACAAAACTTTTTCGTTTGTCTTCTTCTGTCAAGCGTCCACGAAAGTCTATTTCCCAAGGATTTTTTGTAGCGGTTGGATAGTTGGGATGCTCTACGGGCTTTCCTCTTTCCAACATTAAAACTTTCAATCCCTTTTCACAAAGTTCCTTGGCCGCCCAACCACCGCTAATGCCTGAACCCACTACGATGGCATCAAATGTATTATCATCTTTGACTTTAGTATTTAAGTTCATAGAACCTCTCTTTGTGCGGAAAGTAAGAAGAAGTATTCTAATCGCATAGTCGAATTTTATCAGCGGAAGAAAGGCTTATGTCAAATCAGGTCAGCTCTTTTTCCAATTAATTTTTAAACAGCAATGCCACAAGAAATCCAAACGAAATGACCACTCCAGCGCAAAGTATCCACGCCACAATTTTATTCAACAATTTATTTTCAGCACCCCGTCCTTTCCTCCAAAGAAAAAACCCAGCGATAGCAAATGGAAATACGAAAACAACATTAATACAATACGGCCAGAACCAGCCAAACAACAAAAACCATATGCTACTTATAAGTGCTAAAATATTATAGATGCGAAACTGTTTTTCGCCAGTCATGACATTCTAATTCGCGGAAATTAATTACCAAAATACACAAAAGAATTTCTCTATTGCTTATAATTAACTCATCAAATCACCTGACCTCAGAATTAACGGCAACTATTCTTTAACAAACCTTGCAAAGTAAATTTGATTTCGCTGAGATACTTTTAAAGAATAGGTTCCTGACGGATAAGAACTAACCGGAAAATTGGCCTCCGCTCCGCGCTTGAAAAATTTTTCAACTTTTCTTCCCGATTCATCATACATTATAATCTCAATTTCGGAAGTAGCATCGAACGCAGTAAGGTTTATCATTAGGTTATCTTTTACAGGGTTGGGATAGATAAAGAACTCCGAGGCCGAGATGGAACTTATATCTCCTGTAATCACTAAAATTTGTTCCGCTGAAAGTTCACTCGAGCAATTATCAACTGTAACCTTTACTGTATACGAGCCATCATCGATTGGGGTGAATGCATTTGAAGTTGCGCCTACAATCAAAGTACCATTTTTGTACCATTGATTTCCTGTTGAACTACTTGAAGTTAGGACTGGCGTTCCTGAATTTAAACCAGTTGCAGTGATGATAGGTTTAGATGGATTAATACAAAACGTCTGCGACACTGAGGCTGTCGCATTATAATTAGTGTTACCAACCTGATCGGCTTTAATAGAAACATTTCCCGGCTTAACCAATGTTACTTGATTTCCCGAAATGGAAATTTTATCAGATGTCGTTGAATACTGAATAGCAAGACCAGAAGTTGCTGTTGCCGATAGATTAAAAGGTACCTCCCCAAAAATCCTAGTAGGAATAGCAAGGAAGGTAATTGTTTGATTGGCTTTATTAACCGAAAGAACTTGTACTACTCCTGGCGCTGAATGGTAGTCAATATTACCTGCTTGTTTCGCTGTGATGTTGGTAGAACCCGCACCAACAACTGTTACAATGCTTCCAAAAATGGTGGCAACTGTTTCATCAGAGCTAGTGTAGGAAACTGATAAACCAGAAGTAGCAGTTGCAGACAAAGTGATGGGTGCATCACCAAATGTTTTAGGGGATAATGGACTAAAAGCTAATGTCTGGTTTAACGGTTCTGCAACTTTCCGGATTCTGTTATTTCCTGTATCAGATATGTACAAATTTCCATTTGAATCAAATGCCGCTGAAGATGTATAAAGTAAATGAGCTAATGTGGCTGGCCCATTATCGCCAGAATATCCTCCAACAGTACCTGCGAGAGTAGTTATCAAATTGGTATTCATATCAACCTTCCGCACTTTGCCTAAACCCTCACTAACAATAACCAGATTGCCCTTAGGATCAACTGTCAATCCCGTTGGAAATCCCAAATCAGTAGATAATGCGAGTTCATTATCAGCTTGGAGAAATCCACCTCCGGCATACGTTACGATGATACCCGTATTTAAATCAACACTACGAATGCGATTGTTTGACTTATCGGAAATAAATAATTTATCCGCCTTAATTGCTATTCCTGATGGATATGAAAGCTGTGCATTAATTGCTTGTCCAGTGTCACCTGAAAATCCAGAAGTTCCAATTCCTGCTACGGTAGTAATTATATTTGTGCCGGCAGAAATTTTTCTGGCGCGATGATTAAAGGTGTCAGAAAAATAGATGTTGCCATTTGCATCAATAGAAATTCCATCTGGTGCATTTAATGATGCATCTGTTGCTAAAATATTGTCACCATTAAATCCAAAACTACCATTACCAGCAATCGTTGTAACAACTCCGGTAGATCCATTAATCTTCCTGATTCGTGAATTAACGGCATCAGCAAAATAAATATTATCATTTGGGTCAACCGCAATGCTATGGGGAAATCCCAGCATTATATCTAGAGCTTGCTGCGGACTATCACCTGAAAAACCGCGCTCACCTGTCCCGGCAATTGTAGAAATCTTTCCGGTCAAATAATTTACCTTTCTTATTCTACAGTTAATAACATCTCCAACTAATAGATTATTTTCTGAATCAATGGCTACTCCCTTAGGGCCATTCAATGTTGCGCTTCCCGATAAACCTCCATCTCCTCCATATCCGCCATTACCGGCAATAGATGTTATCATCTGAGCAGGATCCACTTTTCTAATCCTACCATTGCCATAATCTGATATATAAAGATTTCCATTAGAATCAAAACCAAGACTTCTCGGATAACGAATCAATGCTGAACTGGCGGAACCTCCATCGCCTAAGAATCCTTGATATGTCAACCCCACAACTGTTGAAATTATTCCATTTTGCGCGTTTACTTTCCTTACTCTGGTTTCAGAATCACCGATGAAAAAATTTCCATTTAGATCAATTGCGATTGCCGTTGGTCCTGATAATTCAGCAATTACCGCAAGGCCATTGTCACCATTTAATCCTAGAGTACCATTGCCAGCAACTGATGATATCTTATTATCACTAACGTCTATTTTCCGAATTCTGTTGTTACCCCTATCCGCAATCAATAAATTGCCTAGGTGATCAACCGCTAACCCAGAAGGATAATGCAAAAGAGCGCTCGAGGCTGGTCCATTGTCTCCACCAAAACCAATTACACCACTACCAGCCACCGTAGTTATGAGCCCTGTGCTATGCTCAATTTTTCGAATACGGTGCCCCCACTCCTCAGCAATAAAAAGGTTATTATTTTTATCAATGACAATACTTCGAGGCCCTCCCAATGTTGCATTTTTAGCCAATGCTCCATCTCCTCCAAATCCAGGTCCACCTGAAAGGCCCGCGATAGTTGATATCAAGCCAGTGATAAAATCTACCTTTCTAATAACATTTAGCCCTCTATCAGCAATAAATAAGTTGCCCGCATCATCTAATGCAACACCTACGGGGTCATACAGTTGAGCATTAACTGCCAAGCCTCCATCACCAGCTGATCCAAATTGCCCGTTACCAGCAACTGTTGATATTACTCCGCTCAAGGCGTCAATCTTCCTTATTCGTCTATTACCAGCATCCGCGATGAAAACATCTCCATTCTTGTTAATAGCTAATTCCATAGGGTTTAATAGCTGCGCATTCACCGCTGGGCGATCATCGCCAATGCCGCCTACCAATGTGGTAATTCTCTGGCCAAAAGAAATTAAACTCTGAAAAAAGATAAAGAACGAAAGAAGAGTTACATTAAATCCTGTTGTCTTCATCCGTGACTTTTAAGATAAAAATTATCTGAATTGAAAATCAAATAAACCAAAGTAATTCCTCCAAAACAAGGAAGGGAGCTCATCGCTCCCTTTCTTACTCAATTAACTTCGAAAGTAATTACCCAATCGCCACTCTCTTAAACTCAGCAACGGCCAGGCCTTTGGAGACGCCATCCAAATATTGAGCAACCGTCTTTGAATTGTCCTTCACAAAAGGTTGGTGAACCAGTGTATTGTCTTTGAAGAATTTATTCATTTTGCCTTGCGCTATTTTCTCTACCATGTTTTCAGGTTTGCCTTCGGCTAAGATCATGGCTTTTGCAATTTCAAGTTCCTTGGCAATGATGGCGGGATCAATGTTCTTTTCATCAACTGCAACAGGGTTCATGGCTGCGATTTGCATGCCTACATCTTTGCCTGCTTCAGTCACGTCTTTTTCAGTTACACCCTTCAGCGAAACCAACACACCTAATTTGCTTCCAACATGAATATACGGAATAACCGCTTCGCCTTTCATGTGCACGTAAGCTGACACTTCAAGCTTCTCTCCAATTTTACCAACTAACTCAGTAATTTTATCGGCAAGCGTTAAGTCACCTGCTTTCTCAGCCAACAAAGTTTCTTTTGTAGCTGGCTTTTTTGTGAAAGCTGTTTCAACAATCAATTTTCCAAGACTTTGAAACTCTTCATTTTTCGCCACAAAGTCAGTTTCGCAATTAAGCGCAATTAAAATCGCTTCTTTCTTATCGTCACTTACTTTGATAAAAACAGAACCTTCTTTTGAATCTCTGTCAGAGCGCGATGCCGAAACTTTCTGACCCTTCTTCCTTAATATTTCAATGGCCTTTTCAAAATCGCCTTCTGCCTCAGTCAATGCTTTTTTACAATCCATCATGCCGGCACCTGTCATCGTGCGGAGCTTATTTACATCTTGTGCCGTAATTGCTAACATAGATTTTACTTTCTTTAAAAGTTAA
>JANOLM010000214.1:0-6265 GCA_031419815.1 Bacteroidia bacterium | reverse complement strand
CTTTGAATGGAAAGAAGAGTTTCCGGCACCTGCAATTAAAATAGTCATCGTAGTGGCGTGCTGAGAAATACTCGTAGGTGTCACAGGGGTAGTAAAACTTCTGTTTAACAGATCAATATTGAAGGGATCAAAGCTTTCCTCCTTCACGGAAATGTTTTGCGAGCTGCCATTTTCATTAGGAAAAAATTGGTGAGCCTTGCTTACACGATTAAATGACATATTCACATACTCAAGACTTGATTCAGCAACGGCTTTTCGGTGATGGTCTATAAACAATATGTTAGGATCCTTTTTCAGCACCTCTAGCACATCATGTCGGTTTGCTGTAATCACAAAGCAGTTAGAGTTGCCATGTTTGCGATGAACGGTGATATCGCCTTCATACTTTTTTTGGAAGGCAATGGAATCTTTCACGCTGATGGTGAGTGTAGTCTTACTTTTTTCAAATTTGAAAGCCTTATGCACCAGATTAGGTGAAAGCCTGTCCTGACTGAAACCCGTTGAAGCGAAAAATAATAAACAGACCGTAAATGTTTTTTCAGAAGTGGACATTTAGCCAATGTCTTATTTAAATTTTTGCAACAAAATCAATCAATATTGATGTTCTTGAAGAAAGAATTGAGTTCAAAATTTTACGTTTCACCAATTATTTCATACTTTCAAAGTTACTATTTTAACCTAAACCTAAACGTATGAAAAAAACGCTAACCTTTCTCTGCTTGCTGCTGATCGGATCAGGAGTGTTTTACTCCTGCCAGGAAAACCAGGATGCGGATTCTGTATCAATTTCCAATGATGTAAGAAGTCAACTCATCAATCTCGGATTTGATGTAGTTAATCACGTTCCCATTAAATTTGATAACGGTTATCTTGTTGAGGGAGATATCTATTTAACGTCAGCAGATCTGGCTCGCATGAAGCCCGGCAAGAGAGTTGCGGCTGTTGAACAGTACTCAACTAACCAATTGGTAACCGGGTTTCCCAGGACTATCACGGTGTATATGCCCACCACATTTAGCGCTACCAATTTTGCCGCTCTAGATGAAGCCATCAGGCGCTACAATGCAGAGAACCTTGGATTAACTTTTACGCGAGTAACCACTAGCTCGGCAAGTATTGTTTTCACAAGACTAAGCAAATCACAGGAGCGCCAAGGCATATTGGGTTCTGCAGGGTTCCCCACATCCTCTGGAGACCCTTATGGAACTATAAAAATGAGTGGCATCTTAGAATCGACCTATAATTTAACAGTGAATGGTATTGCTACTATCATGGCGCATGAGATGGGCCATTGCATTGGCTTTCGCCATACTGACTACTATGATCGTTCCGTCAGCTGTGGTGGAGCCACTTCCAATGAAGGCGCGAGCACAGTTGGAGCCAACCTTATACCCGGCACTCCTGCAACTGCAACGTTAGCAGCAAAATCCTGGATGTTGGCCTGCACAAATGGTGGCGATAGGCCATTTAATAATGATGATAAAACTGCTCTTGGCTTTCTCTATTAATTGTAGGGTAAAATAGAATTTAAAAATACCCCGATGATTCATCGGGGTATTTTTTTTGTGAAAGCTCTTACTGTTTGAGCCGTATAGAAATGTTTAGTTGAGAATTGCTATCTGTTTGTTTTAATATTAACGGATAATCAAACAGTCATTATTTTAGAATTACTTCGGAAACAAACTCCTATCAATAGTGGGAATAAGCTTCATTGCATTTTTATAATAAATCTTTTTCAAGATGTCATCGGGCAAGCCAATGCCATACATTCTCCAGAAAGCATGATAGCGTTTGTGATAAGGAAAGTATTCGTCTTCGGTTTCCAATACACGAAAATACGTTTCATATTCTTCGGGCACCCAACTGTCTTTGCCAAATAAAACCCGATCCTGGTATTTTGTTAAGAATGCTTTTGCGGCACGCGGCTGCCGGCCAAGCTCTGCAATCACGGCACCTATCTCGGTGTACATATTTGGAAACTTGTCCATTAATTCGGCTAGTTTTTTCAAATCACTTCCATACCAACCCAGGTGAGCATTGATGAATTTAGTTTTGGGATGCTTTTTGAAAATGTTATGCTGCTGTGCCATTACGGTTTCCCAGGAAATGGGATCGCTGTCATGCCTGCGGCCCGGATGAAGTTTTAGTTCGAGCCATCGCTCATTATTTTTATCAATAGGTTGCCAAAATTGTTTAGGATCGGCAGCATGTATCAATACGGGAATCCCAAGTTCGCCACACTTTGCCCAAACGGGATCAATGCGAGGATCATCGATGGGAATCATTTTCCCGTTCTTGTCTTTATTAAACAAGCCCAGGCTTTTATAAATCTTCAAGCCCATGGCACCACGCTTTACATCACCTTCCAACTGCTGTGTTGTTCTGGAGGCCCATTCGGGGTTATCAATGTCAGCAAAATCAACATTGGTAAAAAGTACAAACCGATTGGGATAACGGTTTTTAATATTGTCAATGGATTTCTCCAAATGATCTCCGCTGCTTCTGAAGCCCCGGCCGCTGAGGTTAATCATAACGGCCATGTTAAGTTTATCCATTTTAGAAATCAAATCGGAAAAATCCGAAGAGTTCATATTCCCCTGATGATTGTGGATGTCAATAAACGGAAACTTTGATCGGGTGGGGTGATGTTCTTCCACCACCAAAGTGGATGGCGGTTCATATTCTTCAAAATCCATTTTCATGTCCAGCGGCTTTTCTTGTGCAGAGACGCAGTAGCTACAAAACAAAAGTGATAGGGCGGTTAAAACTTTTTTCATTGTTAAGGATATGTTTGCGACAATTTACGATTATCTGGTAGGTGAAGTTGCCAAATACCAAATTCCGGTTGCAAGTTGATTTGAAAGGTGAAAATAATCAGATACCTCCTAGGATTGAGTAATCCCATCATTAAAAAACCACCATTTTTTTTTAACTTGGCTCGGTTAGAAACCAAAGCAAATGAAGCCGTACAGTACATTTTTACTTTTTCTCCTCTTTTCTTTTTTCTCAATGGCTCAATCCGTTGATCCAGTGTTGGAGGGTGCCCGAAAAAAAATAGCGGCAAAAGATTTTCTCGGAGCAAAAAATGATCTTTCTAAAGTGCTGGATAGCAACCCAAAAAATAAACACGCACTGAACATGAGGGGCACAGCCCGGCTTGGCTTACAAGATACTTACGGTGCCATAAGTGACTACACCTTTGCCCTGGATATTGACTCTACCTTTTCTGAAGCACTTAACAATCGGGGGGAAGCAAAAATAAATTTAGGTGATGATGAGGGTGCGATTGATGACCTAAATAAAGCTATAAAATTCAATCCTAAATATACGGATGCCTACACCAATCGTGGCTTTGCCAAGTATAACATGGAAGATGTGCAGGGTGCTTATTTTGACTTCTCCAAGGCTCTTGAGATTGGGCCGGCTGATGCCGACAAATATTTTAATAGAGGTGTGGCAAAAGCTGAGTTAGGAGAATTTATAAGCGCCATAGATGATTACAACAAGGCAATTGAATTTGATAAGACAGATGCCAATCTATATAACTATCGGGGTGTGGCCCGTTACAACACCACCAACTTTGACGAGGCAATTACCGATTATGACCAGGCGATAAAGCTGGATGCTAAAGACCCAACCAAATATGAAAACCGGGCTTTGGCCAAAGCTGCGAAGCAAGATTTAAAGGGAGCCTTAGAAGATTATACCAAATCGATTGAGCTGAGTACAGACGATCCTGAAACATTCAACCTTCGTGGCGTGCTAAGGAATACTATGCAGGATTACGAGGGAGCCATTGCCGATTATACCAAAGCAATTGAATTGGATAATACCAACCCTATTTACTTTGATAATCGCGCTCTGAGCAAAACCGAAAAGGATGACTATGCAGGTGCGGTGGAGGACTACTCCTCTTCTATTGAAATTTATCCTACGGATTCAGAAACCTACTATCAGCGTGGCCTTGTAAAACTTTTAATGAACAATAATTATGATGGCTGTCTGGATTTGAAACGAGCGGAGGAGTTGGGTTCACCTGAAGCAAAGGCTGCGATTAAGAAAAACTGTAAATAATAATTTACGATGGACAGATGCACGATCTACGATTTTAATTCGTAAATGAAAGTTGCTATCATTCTCAACGGCATCTCCAGAAAAAAGAAATTCTTCTACGCTTCTATTTATCCATCACTTCAACAAGATTTTGGCGTTGAAGTTTTTGAAACGCAACATGCTGAGCATGCAATAGGCTTAGCCTCCACTGCAGTAGAGGAGAAGTTTGACTACATAATTGCTGCAGGCGGAGATGGCACGCTTAACCAGGTTTTAAACGGTGTCTTACGGAACCACCAAAACAAGAAGATATTACCGGCACTTGGCGTTGTCCCACTTGGCACTGGAAATGATTTTGCCAGAATGTGTGGCCTAAAAGCTGACGCCAGGCAAATATCAAATTTGCTCACGCGAAACAATCCTCACGCAACCGACATGGGAATGATTAACTGCCACGATGAACACGGTAAAATGGTAACACAGTATTTTATTAATGTATGCAGCATGGGCATGGGGCCAGAGGTGGTAAAGAGATTATTAAAAAGTGAGCGTTCGCTTGGCCCTACGCTTACGTATTTGAAAGCCATTACTTCCACTTTTTTTACTCATCAACCGCAGGATTTAGTTGTGCAAACTCAAAATTGGGAATGGCGCGGAAAGACGCGAGTACTGGCCATTGCTAACGGAAAATCATTTGGCAACTCTATGTATATCGCTCCCGATGGGTTACCGGATGATGGCGTTTTTTCAACTTTTCTGGCGGGTGAATTGCCCTTATTGAAATTCCTGTTGTATCTGCAAATGATTAAAGGTAAAAAGAAAATCAAAGACAGTAAAATCATATATGATACATGCACCTCTGCTGAAATTACTGCCCCTGAATCTTGTGCAATAGAAGCTGAAGGTGAATGGATGGGATGGCTGCCAGCAAAAATTGAAATGCAACCCGGACGAATTAATTTTTTGAGATAATTTTTTACCCGGCTAATAACCAAGTTATCCAATCGCTGTTTGCTAAATTTTTTCAGCGGTCGGACAACCTGGTTAAAGACCAGACACTAACAATGAGTCCTTATTTTATTTATGGGCAATTGCGACAGTTACGTGCCAACTATTTCTTCACCACCAAAGTGCCAGCAATAATATCATGAAGACCTTGTTTCTTTTCGGTAAAGCCAGCCATGATGTACCCAATAAAAAGGATCATGCTGGAAATTATTTTGCACAAATTTCTAACCAGGGCTTTTGTAAAGTCCAATTTTTCTCCATTACCGTCAGTTACTTTCAAGCCTACAGCAAGCTTACCAACAGTAGCCTGAAATTTTGAAGTTTCCATAATCGTGTAATACAACACAATCAATGCAAAGGTCAAAACAATGGTAGCGCCCATAGCACCAACCATACCGGCAATCATCCCAAACATTTCAGCCTCACTCATATTGTCAGCGTTGCTCATGCCACTGGCAAAATTGATCCCTACCACAGCCAGTATAGGAACGACCAAAAAAATCTGAACCGTGTAAATAATAATGTAATCAATTACATAGGCTACAAAGCGCAGCCAGAATCCAGCATAGTTTGTATTCATAGTTTTAGGGGTTTAGGGTTATTCAAGAAAGTTAAGGATTAGATCGTAAATCAAAGCCCTTTAGGTATTAATTAAGGGGCAATGTTGAAAATAGTTTCTGGCCAAGAATAGTTAGTTTTACTAAAAATAGCTGCACGTGAATTCAAAACTTCAACATCTTTTCGATTCCCTGGAAACAGATCGAATCAATCTGATGTCTGCCCTAAAAACTCTTTCACCTGATAAACTTCAACGGGCACCGGAAGGAAAGTGGTCGATCCACCAGATACTTGCTCACATTATTGCTGCAGAAAAGCTTTCTGTCATGTACTTAAACAAAAAAATATTGGGCATAAAGGAAGTGGAGGACACTGGCCTACTAGAAGAGATTAAAATGGTTTTACTGCAAATATCTCAACGACTGCCATTGAAGTTCAAAGCCCCGAGGGTAGTTGTGGAAAATACTCATGCTTACGCCAGCATGGAAGAACTAACAAAAGACTGGGGGAAGACGAGGGTTGAGCTTAAGACTCTGTTAGAAAAATTTGAGGACACACACATCAGAAAAAAAATTTATAAACATATTCGGGCGGGTCGTTTGAATATTCAGCACGCGTTGATGTTCCTGAGAGAGCACATCATTCA
>JANOLM010000213.1:0-5548 GCA_031419815.1 Bacteroidia bacterium | reverse complement strand
AATTTTTGTAAATATGTAATTGACAAAACAGGAAATGTAGTAGGATTCTATCCTTCTAAAGTAAACCCTATGGATAGCCAGATCATCGATAAAATTTCAAATTGATTCTTTTCAAATGAAAAGAGTAGCCCCAACAGTCGTATTACTGATCATTCTCCTGAAACTCGCCAGTTGCGATCAGCGCAATGAACCTTATAAAGCTGCCACGTCCTTTAGCTATCAGGTATTACCGCATGTGACGGATGAAGCTATTCAAATCTCCACCACTTTTCACCTGGCATATGTGGATACCCGCACTTTTTTGCAAGCTAAACTATTTGTTTTTTTAGGAGGGACAGGGTCGACATCACAAAATTATTTATCCATCTGTAAGACCGCCACAAGCCTGGGTTATCACGTAATCAATCTAAGTTATCTCAATACGATTAACGGTCAAGTTTGTAAGAGTCAAAGCAGTTCAACATGTTTCGCCAATTACCATGAAGAAGTAATTTTTGGAGGCACGCAAAGCGACCTTGTTAAAGTGAGTACTAGCAACTCCATCAACAATAGAATTTTAAAGCTTCTTCAATATTTACACAAATTGAATCCTAATAATGGGTGGGGCCAATTTTATGAGGGTTCTGAATTGGTGTATTCAAAATTTGTTTTATCAGGTCATTCTCAAGGTGGTGGCCATGCTGCTTACCTGGCACAAAAGTATTCGGTTGACCGTGTTGTTATGTTTTCTTCGCCTAATGATTATTCGGATGCAGATGATCAACCGGCATCCTGGTGCAGAAATGATTTTGCCACTGAAGTTAATCGCTTCTACAGTTTGGTTCATAAACGCGATGATACGTTTGCTCTTACTAAACAATATGCCATTTGGAAAGACATGGGGATGCTTACCGCTATAGATACTTCCTCCGCTGATAGTTCGAACTACTCGAGTTTTAAAGCGTTAATTACCAACTTCCAACCGAACCCTGCAGCTAAAACACTGCCCTTGTACCACAACCTAACGGCCCAAGATTATGCATTGCCTGCAGGCGCTGATCGCAAACATCTAAAGCAGGTATGGCTTTATCTCCTGGGTAATCCAACCAGGTAAAGGTTTCCATTTTCACCGGTAAAAATCCCCGCACTCACCGACTTTCTGCTGTCAATGGCCTTTTTCCGATAGCTTCAGGATCTATGAGTGCGTTACATTTGACAAAAAACAAATTGTTATGAGCGACAAGAAAAAAATGAGTAATAGTTTCTGGATAGGAATCATTATTGTTTCTGTAGGAAGTTTCCTTTTATTAGATCGGCTGGATGTTGTCTTATTTCCACGCTGGTTTTTTTCATGGTGGACTTTTTTGATTGCCTTGGGTGTAATTACAGGTATCAATAAGCGGTTCAAAGGCATTAGTTGGTTGGTGTTAATTCTCATTGGTTCTTTCTTTTTATTAGATAATATTCCTGGATTGGATTTAGATCTTGGACCCTACATGCTGCCGATAATTGTTATTACGGTAGGCTTGCTAATTGTTTTCCGCTCTGCCATTTTCCGTTCAGGAGATGGTAAGAGTTTGTGGTCAGACAATAAGTGGGAGAATGCTTGGTCGGGAGATGAGTCCGGAAAAAAAGGAGACCCGGCATTAACTAGCGGGCAACCGAATGCGGATGAATCCATGGATCTTACTTCGATTTTTGGCGGAACTAAAAGAAGAATATTTTCAAAGACATTTAAGGGTGGCCAGATTACAAATATATTTGGAGGTACTGAGCTTGATCTTTCTCAGGCAGATATAGAAGGAACTGTAGTGATTGATACGGTAACGCTATTTGGTGGTATTAAGATTTTGGTTCCTGCTAATTGGGAAGTGCAATCCGACATTACGGCAATATTGGGAGGCGTAGAAGACAAAAGAATGGCAACTAATAGTTTTGTGCCTAATAAAAAGTTGGTGTTGACGGGTACGTGTGCATTTGGTGGAGTTGAAATCAAAAGTTTCTAATCACCATGGCAACCGAAATGAAATGGTATCTTGTTAAACTGGTGTATCAGGTGGTGAGCGGTGAAGGCGCTCACACACCTCAGTTTGATGAGCAGTTGCGTATGATTCGGGCCGAAGAGTTGGATTGGGCACGCGAGAAAGCCAAAGTGCTTGGCCAGATTGGTGCCTTCACTTTTTTGAACCATCGCAAAGAAGAGGTAAAGTGGAAATTTATTGATGTAGTGGATATCTGTGAGATTGGAGAAATTGAAGATGGGGTACAGCTTTACTCCACCACCGAAGAACCCGATGATGTTACAACGTATTTGAGTTTAATCAGCGCAAAAGCAAAACGGACGTACGATATTACGAAAGAGGCAGAAGCAATATATTAATGGTTACAGTGAACTCAAAATTTACAGTTGGCAGGAAGTTTCATGTTACCCTGGCAGGAATAACAATTCTCTGGATAGGTTTTCAGGTGTGGGTTCTGAACAAGTGGTTTGGGATTTCATATGATCTTTCTGTAAAAGATAGTTTGACTTCAAATTTTATTTTGATAGCTGCCTCCTTTTTTGGCGCTTTTATTGGCCAATATATACCGCGTGCCAGCAAGCTTCAGGTTGTTCTTGTCTTAAGCCTCATACTTAGTCTTTGCACTCACTATGCAGTTCAGTCGGGCTTGGTCATGTGGGGCGAAAATAACGCTGCCTACTTGGATTTTTTAGCGATGTCAGTACCAGTGCGTGTTGCAATTTACTTCGTGGTTGTAACGGCAACTGGCATATCGATGTTTTTTTATACTCATTCGAAAGAACTGCAAGAATCAGCAAGCCATGAAGCAGCCACAGCAGTGATGGTGCGTGAAGCCGAACTTCAAAAGTTACAACTTCAATTGCAACCTCATTTTCTTTTCAATAGCTTGAATTCAATCAATGCGTTAATTTTGATAGACCCCGCCAAAGCGCGCGGAATGGTGCAGCAACTTTCAGATTTTTTACGAGCCACCCTCAAGCGAGCCGATGAGCAATGGATAACCTTAGACCAGGAATTTGTTTATCTGCACTTATATTTATCAATTGAGAGAGTAAGATTTGGTCATCGCCTGGAAGTGCAAACGGAATGTGACGAGCAAATAAAACTTTGGTTGATTCCGCCTTTGCTCATTCAGCCGCTGGTAGAAAATGCTATTAAGTTTGGATTGTATGGAACTACTGAAAACGTAGTAATCAACATGAAAACAGAACGAGTGAATGATTCGTTGCAAATTGAAATAACCAATCCGTTTGATGCCGATATGCAACCAGCCGAAGGAAGTGGATTTGGGTTGAATGGTTTACGCAGGCGTCTGTATTTATTATATGCCCGAAATGATTTATTGAAGACCACGATTGAGAATAATCGGTTTACCGTGCAACTTATACTGCCCGAAAAAGTATGACTAAAGCCATAATCATTGATGATGAGCCATTGAGCCGTGAGATTATCAAAGTCTATCTGAAAACATTTCCGGAGATAGAAGTAGCTCAGGAATGTGGCGATGGATTTGAAGGAGTGAAGGCCATTCAACAGCATCAGCCTGAACTTGTATTCCTTGATATTCAAATGCCTAAAATCACTGGCTTTGAAATGCTGGAACTCATTGATCAAAAACCGGCAGTAATCTTTATTACTGCTTACGATTCATTTGCTATTAAAGCATTTGAAGCAAATGCAGTTGATTACTTGCTTAAGCCTGTGTCGGAAGAGCGTTTTCGCACCGCTATTTTAAAATGGAAAAGTAAGATGGTAACAGCAAGCCCCGAACCTGTCGAGCGCGTGTTGAATGCCATGTCGGCTATAGGTTCACAACAGAGTAGGATTGTAGTGAAGACAGGAAGCAAAGTAAAGATTATTCCTGTTCATGAAATTCACTACATTGAAGCTGATGATGATTTTGTAAAGATCTACACACAGGAAGGTTCATTTCTAAAAAATAAAACCATGGCGTTTTATGAGCTTTCGCTGGATGCTACTCAATTTGTGCGTGTGCATCGCTCTTTTATTTTGCACCTCAATCAAATAACCAAAATAGAGCCTTATCAAAAAGAAAGTCATTTGGCTATATTACGCGATGGTAAGCAAATCCCTGTGAGTAAAACGGGTTATGCAAAACTAAAATCTATTTTGGGGATTTAGGAAGATCTGTGATAAGATTTCTCGTTTAAGTAAGTGATAAATTTTCCATGCTTTGAAGACAAACCTGGCCATTAAAACCAAACTCCTCTCCAGGTGTTTTGAATATGTTGAACAGCGAATTGAGACATCCAGGCAAGCCATGAAGCACGCGCAAGATTCTGCCAATGCAGAAGAAAAAAGCAGTGCCGGAGATAAATATGAAACAGGCCGGGCGATGGCTCAGATCGAACGCGACAAAGCGGCCCACCAATTGGAGGAAGCCCTAAAACTTAAGTCAATCTTAAATCAGATCAATCCCGTTGCCGTAGTGAATAAAGTCACCCAGGGAAGTTTGGTCATAACGGAAGCCAACCGATTTTATGTGGCCATCAGCATAGGGAAGATAGAAGTTGATGGAGAAGACTTTTTAGTCATTGCACCTACTTCTCCACTTGGGCAAGAGCTTCTGAATTTGAAAGCGAGCGATCAATTTACTTTTAATAAACAAGTTCACGTAATCAGAGAAATTTGTTAGTCGGGCCGATTGGCTGCGACTTGCATAAACATCATAATTATTTTTAGCTCATAATCGTTTAACTTTAAATCCTATGTCCAAAACTGCAACTTTTAAAACAAAACTTTGAAATCGAAATCTCTAAGAGCTTGGTTACAAGCTTTCCGATTGCGCACTTTGCCATTGGCACTCTCTAGTATAGCGATGGGTGGATTTCTGGCTGCTTCAGCGGGAGCTTTTCAATGGACTATTTTTTTGCTTTGTGTTTCTACCACCATCTTGCTTCAAATCCTTTCTAACCTGGCCAATGATTATGGTGACTCTGTTCATGGTGCAGACCATGCAGAGCGAAAGGGTCCATCACGGGCTGTTCAAAGTGGGGCTATATCAGCCAGGCAAATGAAATGGGCTGTTATTTTTTTTGTGGTGCTTAGCTTGGCCAGTGGAATTTCGTTGTTACTCGTTTCATTCGGATGGAATTGGAATGCTCTTCTTTTTTTTCTTGGCTTGGGTATACTCAGCATCATTGCTGCCATTGCTTACACGGTAGGTAAAAAACCATATGGATATAGTGGCCTTGGTGATTTTTCGGTATTACTATTTTTTGGATTGGTGGGCGTAATGGGATCGTACTATCTCTTTACCAAAAGTATTTCGTGGCTCGAGATGCTTCCCGCATTAAGTTGTGGGTTTTTTTCAATCGGGGTGCTTAACATTAACAACATCCGAGACATAGAATCAGATCGTGTGGCCGGAAAATTTTCCATTCCGGTGCGCATCGGCAAGGAGAAGGCAATACTGTATCATTGGTTCCTGTTGATCAGTGGTATTGCTGCTTCGTTGGTCTACATGACACTCACGTATCAATCGCCTCTTCAATTTTTATTTTGCTTCACCATCCTGCTCTTTCTGC
>JANOLM010000212.1:0-4029 GCA_031419815.1 Bacteroidia bacterium | reverse complement strand
CCAGCCAAGCACATTAATGAGTGAATGATTTATTTCTGATTAGCGATCGAATGGCAATTTTGCAGTAATTTCGTAGCCTCTTAAAAAATTCATAATAGGTAACAACCGATAATCGCCATGTTTTTAATAGCCTCTCTTAGTGCCCTGATTTTTGTATTGCTAAGCATCCTCCATCTCTATTGGCTGTTTGGTGGAAAATGGGCGATGGATTCAGTTATCCCCACAAAAGATAAAACAAGTGATAAAATTTTCTCACCATCTCCTTTGTCTACTGTTGTGGTTGCAATAGGATTACTGGGGTTTGGCCTGATAGCATTGGGAGGTACAGGTTTGTTTTCAGATGGGGTCGAACTGAAATATTTTAGATGGGGCAATCTCTTTATTGCTTTTATTTTCCTGGCAAGAGCCGTTGGAGATTTTAACTATGTTGGTTTTTTTAAAAAGATTAGGAATACCAGATTCGCAAAAAATGATTCACGCTATTACTCACCGCTTTGTTTGTTTTTAGCGATTGCAAGTATATTAATTGTCTTGTCAGAATAAGCATTGGAAAATCTTGTCATCAATTAACAATGCTTAGGCTGGTAGCTCGTAGCTAAGCGCTAGCAGCTATTTTCTCAACATCCACTTCATCAGAGGTCCGCTGCTCATGCTGGTCACAAGAGCCATGATCACAAGGGAGACAAAAACCTTTTCATTGATCAATCCATTTTCCAGCGCCACTATACCCAAAATGATTTCCATGGCGCCACGTGCATTCATTCCAAAACCAGCAGCGAGTGATTCGCGCCAGGTGAACCCGCCAAGTTTTGTGCCTACACCACTTCCAATTATTTTTCCCGCAAAGGCAATTACCAAAATGATAAGCGTGAGTAAAGGATCAAAATTAGTGATGAAGTTTACCCGCAACCCAATGGAGACAAAAAATAGCGGAGCGAAAATGTTATTTATAAACTGGTGAACAATTTCCTTGGCGCGCTCACTAAAATGTTCAGAGTCGCCTAATGCAACGCCCACAATAAAAGCTCCGAAGATGGCATGGATGCCAATATACTCGGTAAAGGCTGCGCCTAAAAAACACAACGCCAGAGAAAGTGAGAGAACACCACCCGGCCAGGCCATTTTTTTATTTACCCATGGAAGCACACGATTGAGGAGGCCGCGACCCACGGTAAGCATAAAGACCACAAAACCAAAGGTGAGTAGAATAGTATTAAACACGGACATGGTGCCCCCTTGTTTGCCAATCATGCCGAGGATCACAGAAAAAATAATCCAACCTATTACATCGTCAACCATTGCGGAGGCTACTACCAGCATGCCCATTCTCGATTTAAATATATTCAGGTCCATAAGAATGCGCACAATAACTGGGAGTGCGGTAATGGCCATGGCTGTGCCCATGAAAAGCGCAAAGATTAATCGTTGTTGCCCTTCAGCAATTCCAAAGAACTCCGGGAAGTAATAGGGAAATACAAATCCTAAGAAGAAAGGGATCACAAGACCAAGCAAACTTGTGAAAACCGCTTGCCTTCCCTGTTGCCATACAATGTGCAAGTCCACTTCAAGTCCGGCAATAAATAGCAACATGATAACGGCCACCTGAACAAATCCTGTAAGTACAGTGGCAGTGCTGCTAGGTACAGGATATAAGGTGTGAAACCATTCGGGGTTGATCATGCCCAACACTGTTGGCCCCAATAAAAGTCCGGCAATGATTTCTCCTATAACGGCAGGCTGTTTAAATTTTCGAGCTGCCTCTGCCAGCAGTCTTCCCATCAGCAACATTATACTAAGTTGCACCAGCAAGTGTACCACATCAGAGTGACTTAGCTTACCCACGCGTTACCTCCTTTCTTTCTGACCCCGGCTTGGGATGGATCACCAGCAGATTGCACGGCATATCTCCAAAAATATATTCAAGATCGTGAGGAAAGACGCGATCAAAAATCGAGAACCTTCTGCGCGGAGCGCCCACAACTAATAAGTCAGCATTTTTACGCTCAGCAAATTTGGATAATTCAAACCCGGCTTTACCGGAAACCATTTTGATGTTTATCTTCAGGCGGTCATGAGGAATTCTTCTAAGGATCTCTTCAACTTTGTCAATTTCATCTTTCACCAGGTGCTGACGCACGTCATCGTATTCCTCTTCCGTGCGTTGATCAGAAGCAGCCATGGTGAGACCATACATTTTCAACTCACGCACAATATGCACCCAGTTCGATTGCTCTTTCATACCCAACTGACAGGCTGCCGAAATTGCCTCTTCTACATAAGCACTGTCTTCGGCATTGACTACAATGTTTTTGTAAGGCGATGGCTCAATTGTGGGATTGGTGATCATTAAAAAAGAGCAGTCGGCTTTGCGCATGATTTTGCGTGCAATGGTGCCAATATAATAGTGTACAAGATTTTCCTTCTTTAAAGCGCCAGCAATAAGCAGGTCTATTTTTTGCTGGGTGCAGACCTTTAAAATTTTGTCAGCAGGGTCTCCTGTTTCCCAAATAATTTTTATAGGTTGGTCTGAAAGACCCACTTTTTTGAGAAGACTATGCAACAACTGCTCTTCTCTTTCACTGTGCGAGCCAATGTGCATTAGCACTACTTCAGCCCGAAATAATTTTGCCCATCTGGCAGTTTCTGCAAGCAAAGCCTCCGCAGTGGGTGAGAAGGCCAAAGCAAATCCAATGCGGTTGAAAGGCGACATGATTGGTTTTCAAGTTAGGCTTAAATTTTGGTTTTTAGCGAGGCGGGAACGTAAGTTTTATCTTCAGTCCACTATCGTTTTGCAAAGGAATTTCAAAAAATTACTTGGTTCATTACCATGTCTTACCCTTGCAATTGCTTGACCACTACTAAAGAAGGTATCATTTGCCCATGATATTTCCCCACGGCCCGATAATTTTCAAATCCTCAAATTTTCAAATTACTTTTGCCCCTTATGGCAAACCAAGACGACAACCTTTTAAAGAAAATTATTTCCCATGCCAAGGAGTATGGGTTTGTTTTTCCTTCCAGTGAAATCTATGACGGCCTCAGTGCTGTCTACGACTACGGGCAGAATGGATCCGAACTAAAAAATAACATCAAAGAATATTGGTGGAGATTTATGACCCAGCTTCACGATAATATTGTGGGTATAGATGCTGCCATTTTTATGCACCCGACTACCTGGAAAGCTTCGGGCCATGTGGATGCTTTTAGCGATCCCATGTTAGATAACAAAGACTCGAAAAAACGATATAGAGCCGATGTGCTGGTGGAAGATGCCATTGCAAAGATGGAAGATAAACGTGAAAAGGAAGTAGAGAAAGCCGCCAAGCGTTTTGGTGAAACTTTTGACCATGAAATGTTTGTGAAGACAAATCCGCGCGTTCTGGAATATCAAACCAAGATAGATGAAACGAACAGACGCCTAAAAGAAGCAATTGGTGGTGGCGACATGGCCGCATTGAAGCAATTGATAGAGGACTTGGAAATTGCTGATCCACTTTCTGGCACACGCAATTGGACAGATGTGCGCCAATTCAATCTTATGTTCTCTACTGAAATGGGGTCATTGGCTGAGGACACTAATAAAATTTATCTGCGGCCCGAAACAGCACAGGGAATTTTTGTCAACTTCCTGAACGTGCAAAAGACTGGCCGTATGAAAATCCCTTTCGGGATTGCCCAAATTGGTAAAGCCTTTCGCAATGAAATTGTGGCGCGTCAGTTTATCTTTCGCATGCGTGAGTTTGAACAGATGGAGATGCAGTTTTTTATCAAACCAGGCGAGGAGATGAAGTGGTATGAGTTCTGGAAAGAAAAAAGAATGAAGTGGCACCAGGCGCTTGGGTTGGGAAAAGAAAATTATCGTTTCCACGATCATTTGAATTTGGCACACTACGCAAATGCTGCCTGCGATATTCAATTCAATTTTCCGATGGGCTTCAAAGAGTTAGAAGGCATCCACTCACGCACCGATTTCGATTTAAAGAATCATGAGAAGTTTTCAGGTAAAAAATTGCAATACTTCGATCCCGA
>JANOLM010000211.1:0-4396 GCA_031419815.1 Bacteroidia bacterium | reverse complement strand
CAATTTGCGATATGTGTATGCGTATGAAGTCGAACAATCGTTCTGACATTGGGCCAATCCATTCATGAGGATTGTTGAATAACTCACCCATCGCCAACGGTACACTGGTTTGTTGTCTTAATAGTTTAAAGTAGCCATTATTCTCTGGCGAGAAAGGATCTTCAATAAAGAAAGGTCTGTACTCTTCTAATTTTTTAATCATGGAGATGGCCTCACTTGGTTGTATTCTTTCGTGGATATCATGAAGGAGTTCAACTTCATCGCCACATACTTTTCTCACCTCCTTAAACATTTCAGGAATGCCTTTTAAGTAACGATAGGTGTCCATGTAGTTATCATTTGGAGCACCAAACCCTGCTGTTTTGAAATCAGGCTTTGTTAAACTAGTGGCACCATATCCACCCAATGCTTGAGTGGCACCATAGCCTCCTAATTGTATGCGAACATATTTGAAGCCCTGCTCTATTTTTTTCTTCGCATCTTCTGCTACTTTTTCTATTGTCTCGCCACTGGCGTGGGAATAGCAAGGAATAGCAAAGCGACATTTGCCACCCAGTAACTGATACACTGGCATATTCGCACGCTTACCTTTTATATCCCACAGCGCCTGATCAAGACCACTAAGAGCATTGTTTAGAACGGGACCATTTCTCCAATACGAACTTACATAGGTTGTTTGCCACAGATCCTCAATATTGTCAGGATCTTTTCCTATACAAAAATCATTGAGATAGTCATTGATGGCAGATATTACCGGATGGGCACGTTGTCTGAAGGTAGCACATCCCAATCCGTAAAGACCAGGTTCGCTGGTCTCAACTTTCACCACGATTAATTCTATTCCATTGGGGCAGGTATAGATTGCTTTTACTTTAGTGATTTTTAATGGAGATAACCCATTGGTTGCTTTTTTATATACTTGAGCAACAGCCTCATTTGGATCGGCAAGTATTCCTAACGTACTAGCAGCAGCACCCAAGCCTAAACTTTTTAGTACATCACGTCTGCCCATTCCTGAATTCTCTTTTTTATCTTCCATAATCTATTAGTTAGTGATAGGTTAAAGTAAATGACTCAACTACAAAAACTGTTCGTGTACTCCTCTTCAATCAAAGAAATTCTTATCTTCTTCTAAGAGATATTTTTTAGCGGCTTTGATGTTAAACTCAACACCGAGCCCAGGCCTGTCCCATACTTCGATGTGACCATTTTTTACAATAGAAGCGGGCATTCCTTCTATAATTTCGTACCACCACTCCGGGTTTCCTTTCGAATATTCAAATGCGATAAAGTTTTGCGGCATGGTAGCGGCCACATTTACCTGTGCAGCATTGCCTATTAATCCATCATAAATGCCGTGAGGTGCCATTTGAATACCATGTAAATCAGCAAACTCGGCTATCCATTTCAGTTCTGCCATGCCACCAACATCTGCTACATCAGGGCCAATTACACGCACAGCATTTTTCTCAATAAGTTCACGGAAATTTTGTCGCAAATAAATCTGTTCGCCAGTGTGAATGGGCACCGTAGTACTTCTGGTCAACTCAAGGTAATCATCGGCCATTACATAGGGTCTGTAATCTCCTGTAAGAAGATCTTCCATCCACATTAAATTATATGGTTCCAGAACTTTGGCCAGCCGGATAGCATCCGACAGCATGAAGCCGGGTCCGCAATCTATGGCCAGACCGATCTCGTCACCGAGTACTTTTTTCATGGCCTCAACTGCGGCCACAATTCTCTTTAATCCTTGTTCGGTAAGTGGCCCTCTATTGGCATGAGGTTGGTTCTTAGCACCGGCAGGATCGCCATAGAAAAAATTAGGTGCTTCTGCCCCCATTCTGCTATGGAAACCAATCCCCATCTTAATGATCGTAAATCCTTCTTTATAATCTTTCACCTTGGCAACGGCTTCCGCATAGTCTGCAGGTTCAACACCAACCCGATAGCCACCTACACCAGTAGTGTAAACGCGCACCCGATCGCGAATCTTACCACCTAACAATTTATAAACAGGCAACCCTGAGGCTTTTCCGGCAATGTCCCATAGAGCCATTTCAATAGCACTCACCGCACTGCCATAGGGCTTGAAACCACCCATGCGTCTGATCTTCATCATGCAACGCTCTACGTTGGTTGGGTCTTCACCAATCAAATAGTCTTTGTAAAAAAGAACAAACGGTTTGAGATAGGGCTTTGTGCTTTCGGCCTGTCCATAGCCACTGATACCATCGCTTGTTGTGATTCGGATAACAGGACTACCTCCTATAATGGCGCACCTGAGATCCGTAATTTTTAAGTTAGCCTTTGCGGTTGTAGAGGTAGATTTGAATTGACCTTCATCACTTGACCGTGCAAAAGCAGAATTACTTAGCAGGCCAATGCCCAATCCACTTACTGTTGTCTTTAGAAGGAAGTTTCTTCTACTGGCGCCTGATTTTGCTTTTTCAGAATTCATGAAAGTGAACGGGAATAAGTTGTTTAGTAAAAGAATAGCTCTATACGTCAGCATAGAGCTATTCTTAATATATTATTTTACGATCAGCATATAGAAGGATAAAGTTTACTTATCCCACCATACTTTTGTATCCAATGTGTTGCCACCCATTCGCGTAATAGCTTCCTGAACATTATTTACATTAATACCTAACTCCGTATCTGGGTAGGTAAGCTTACGAATGAATGTACCCGTAATATCTTTTCCAGGGTAGGGGTTTGGTGTAAGGGCAGGAAAACCACTTCTGCGGAAATTCGCATATGCTTCCGGTCCATTTAGGAATGAGGCAACCCAATATTGGGTGTTAATGTCTCTGAGAGAATTGGCGGCATCAAGTGGATGAGCAGCGATATAAGCATCAATATCAGAGGTGGCAATAGTTGATGCCGTTGTATACTGAGTCATTTCAACCATATGAGCCCGGATGGCTTCAGCATATAATGTAGCCGCAACTCCTGATGTCCATCCTCTTACTGCTGCTTCTGCTAATAGTAATTTAGTTTGTGCGTTAGTTACCAGAAAACAAGGCGCATCTAATTTACCCATCCTAAAGCGATCAAGTTGAGAATAGTCATAGAAGCTTGCCAAACCATCTGCTGTTGCCTTAGCTATAATAGTTCCATTGTCATAACCCATTGGCATACCTCTTTGAAGAGCGGGATCGAAATTGGCCTTAGCTGGCACTTGATCTGGGCCACTCTTTGCGCCAACATACCGCACTGATATTGATTTCAGTCGTGGGTCATTGTTTACTTTAAGGTAATCTACAAATGGAGTGGCAAGGAAATAGTTGTTCGCTTCCGATCCGTTTACAAATGCACCAATTGAATTATTATATAGAGTGGTATGACGAACTACTGCACTGCCGGCATTAGTCTGTATCACTCCGCCTGCTACGGCTTTTGTAACATACTGCTGAGCCAGCGTTTGATCAACTTTTGAAAGCCGCATTGCTGCTCTCAACATGAGTGAATATCCAAAGGTCTTCCAGGAAACAATATTGCCGCCATATAACACATCAGTTGTAACTAATGGCTTGGTTGCATCCAAAGCAGCAGAAGCTTGCTCTAATTCTTTCAGGATATCCTTGTAAATTAATTCTTGTGCATCATATTTTGGCAACGAGACGCCTTCAATAAAACCATTGCCCGATTCAAAGTAGGGTATGTCTCCATAAGAATCTGTTAAAATCATTGATGCATAAGCACGCAAGATTCTGGCTGAATGATACAGGTTAGTTCGTTTGTCATTTTCCTTGGTTGCCTTCATTACAGAAACTAAAGACTTCATTACATCTCTATAATAACGCACCCAATTGCCGCTGTTTCTTGGCTTGTTGTCCTGATTATAATTTCCACCGCCTAATACGCCACCGAAAGGAGTAACAATTTGTTGTACGATTGGAATTTCAAAAACGAGTGCTTCAAGCGGAAACGAAGTTTGAATAATTGCATTATTCAACAGAAACGCGGGGTCTAATGCAATAGGTTGTGTCTTATTTACATTGAGCTCATCAAATCCATTATCACAACCTGGCAGCAGGCAAAAAGCTGTGAGCAGGCTAAGAATATAAATAGTTATCTTTTTCATAGTATGATTGGTTATAGTGAGGTTAAAACTTAACGTTTAAGTTGAATCCAATGCTTCTGCTAGTAGGCAACCCTGTTTGTTCTAATCCAATATTTCTATCGGAAACATCGCCAAATTGTTCTGGGTCGATGTTGGGTACCCATTTCTTGAGTATGGCAATGTTATTAGCGATTACACTTAATTTCAATCCTCTAATAATATTATTTTGTGGTAAGAGTTTAGTGAAATCATAGGCAATGGCAATTTGTCTAAGCTTCCAGAAGCCTGCATTGTATGCAAATTCTTCTCGAATACCTGCAGTATTTA
>JANOLM010000210.1:0-2284 GCA_031419815.1 Bacteroidia bacterium | reverse complement strand
TTTTCCATTTTTTTGTAACGAAAAATAGAAGTAATTATTTTTTGCAGGCGCATGAAGGCGGTTTCGCTTTTCACAACATAATCATAAGCCCTGTGATGCATACAGTTTATTGCCACATCAATTTTATCCTGAGCGGATAGCATCACAACGGGAATATCCGGATTAAACGCTTTTATTCTATCTAACGTTTCGATTCCATTCATCGCGTTTTTATCAATGCCGTCAAGATGGTAATCTAAAATGATTACATCTGGATTGTGCGACAAGTTTTCTAAACAAAGTTCGCCTGTTACAAAGGTTTCAATGTTAAAGTCCGCATGATTGAGAAATTCAATTTCCAATGCTTTCAAAAAAATCACATCGTCATCGACAAGGCAAAGTTTTATTTTTTCTTTATTCATATCGTGAATTTTTAATTGTGCTAAATTCTTCTTCTAATTCTCTACAGGCTTGCAAACAAACGCTTTCAAGCTGTAAAACCAGGTCCGTTATTCTCTGCCTGTCCGGCTCACCTCCCGAAGTGGTACGCCCGCTTGTCCGGCCCGCCTCCCGAAGTCGTACGCCTACCTGTCCGGTAGGCTGGGAGGGCAGGTAGGCTGGGAGGGCAGGCTGGGAGGCATCTGTCTTTTGCGCACCTGCATATTCCTGAATTTTTTTTGCCATGTTTTCAAACTCGGTACTAATACCCACAACTGAAAAGGAAGGAATTATTTTATGCACTGCCGAATGCAATGAATGCCAATCATTATCCTGCAAGCTTTGTTTCATTACACTAAGTAAAGGCGGTGTTTGCTCCAAATAAAGCGAAATCATTTCCATCATTAATGCTGGATTAGATTTTGTAAGGCGTGTTATATACGCCAGGTCGATACATTTTAATTTTGGACTTTGGCCGTTCCCATTCCTGCCAGGCTCAGTAAACTTACTAGGTGTGGGCTTCTTTACTAAGCCAACTATTTTACTGTACAGTACTCTTTCATCTATAGGTTTTGCGATATAATCATTCATGCCGACAGCTTTACATTTTGCCAAATCAACTGTGGTCACATCAGCAGTTAAAGCGATGATAGGAATTTTGGAATTCATTTTTTTTCTAATGTATTCTGTAGCTTCAAAGCCATTCATTTCGGGCATCTGCAAATCCATTAGAATAATGTCGTAAGATTTATCTTGTAGTTTTTCAATGGCTATTCTTCCGTTGGCAGCAATTTCGCGCTCAAATCCGAAATCATCTAAAAGTGTTTTCATCAGCAATTGATTGAGCGCAATGTCTTCCACCACTAATACTTTTATGGTTCCAATTTGCGCATCCAATTCCATCATTTCTGACTCTAACTCAGCTTCTGCCTTTGTTTTTTGAAAACTCAAAATAAAACTAAACGTAGAACCCTCGTCTATTTTACTTTTTACACTGATGCTGCCATTCTGCGATTCTACTAATTGCTTAACAATGGCAAGTCCTAATCCTGTTCCCCCGTACAATCTTGATGTGCCGCTAGATGCCTGCTGAAAATTCTCAAAAATCTTTTCTATTTTATTTTCTGTGATTCCAATTCCTGTATCTGTAACTGAAAACTCAATGGATACTTTGTCTTCATCTTCCTTTAACAAATGAACACCTACTGTAATTTTCCCTTTTGAGGTAAATTTTACTGCATTACTAACAAGATTTAAAATAATCTGGTGCAACCGCACTGGGTCACCAACCAACACCTCAGGAATTTTGTTGTCATATTCTTTCACCAGCTCTAAATTCTTTTCCTGGATTTTTGTCTCAAACAAATGAAGCATAGCTGATAGCGACAATGCCATTTTGAAAGGAGTTTGCTCAAATGTCATTTTTCCTGCATCTACTTTTGCCAAATCGAGTATATCATTAATGAGTACAATTAATGCATCACCACTCATTTTTATGGCCGTTAAATACTCTTTTTGTTTTGCCGACAGATTTGTTTTCAACACCACTTTGGTAAATCCAATAATTGCATTCATAGGTGTGCGAATCTCATGGCTCATGTTTGACAAAAACTGCTGTTTTGCTTTCACCGCATCTACTGCTATTCGTGTTGCATTTTCAGCTTTGATCTGTGCCTCTTCAGCAATTTCTGTTGCCAATTCGGCAAAAACTTTCGCTTCTGTCAACTCCGTTGCAATTCTCTTTTGATCCGTAACATCTCTGGCTACAACTACAACCCCCAAAACGTTTCCACTATCATCTTTATAAACCGATCCATTGAATAATACATCGGTAAGCTTCCCAGCCTTATGGCGAAGCGTTAGCGGA
>JANOLM010000209.1:0-2718 GCA_031419815.1 Bacteroidia bacterium | reverse complement strand
CTTCAAAACATTCCTATCCGTACAGAGAAAGGCCGACAAATCCGTGGGGCCTTTGTTCCGCGCGATAAAAATTATCTGTTCATGTCTGCCGATTACTCGCAGATTGAATTGCGCATAGCTGCTTCGTTTGCCAAAGATGCCACCATGATTGAAGCATTCCGCACGGGCCGCGACATTCACACGACAACCGCTGCGAAAGTATTTAAAGTTGAGTTGGAGAAAGTAACGCCCGATATGAGGCGCAAGGCGAAGGAAGTAAATTTTGGGATCTTATATGGTAGCACTGCTTTTGGGCTATCACAAAACCTTAACATTTCACGAACTGAAGCCGCAGAAATCATAGAATCATACTTCAAAGAATTTGCTGCCATCAAACGATACATGGATGATAGCATTAACTCTGCTCGTGAAAAGGAGTATGTCGAAACTATTTTAGGAAGAAGGCGATACTTGCGCGATATCAATTCAAAAAATATTTCAACGCGTGGTTTTGCCGAGCGCAACGCTATCAATGCTCCTATCCAGGGAAGTGCGGCTGACATTATTAAGATTGCCATGATCAGCATTCAGAAATGGCTTGAGCGAGAGAAACTAAAAACAAAAATGATCATGCAGGTTCATGATGAATTAGTGTTTGATTGTCATGTGAGTGAACAGGAAATTGTAAAACCAAAAATTCGAGAGCTGATGAAAACCGCTGTGATCCTTGATGTGCCAATGGAAGTTGAAGTGGGTGTTGGTAAAAGCTGGTTAGAAGCGCATTAGCAGGCCCTTGCCCCGTAGTGCCTAAGTCATGGCTAAAGCCGAATTCCCCTTAGGCTGATTCCTCCGCCATAAATGGCGGAGTTAATTCTTAGGTGGTTATGGATAACTCCGCCTTTCAAGGCGGAGAAAGTAACAACTAAACAACATGGGCTTTAGCCCTGAAAATATATGCCCTTCGTAAAAGTAATGATCCACGCAGTTTGGGGAACAAAAAACCGAGAATCGTTTTTGACTGATAAAATTCGACCTCTTGTCATTGAGCATCTAAAAGAGAATGCACAGATGAAAAAAATATTCATCGATACAATTAATGGCCACACCGAACATTTGCATTGCCTGTTCGGATTGAATGCTGATATGAGTTTGTCCAAAGCCATGCAATTGATAAAAGGAGAATCAGCTTTTTGGGTGAACAAAAATAGCCTAATCAAATCTAAATTTGAATGGGCTGATGAATACTTTGCCGCTTCTGTGAGTGAATCTGCTCTTGACCGGGTAAGAGCCTACATTCGTAATCAGGAAGAACACCATAAAAAAATTACCTTCACCCAGGAGTATCAGGAATTTATAGACAAGTACAAGTTTGATGGTGGTGGTCAAGGCTAAAGCCATTTCATTTTCAGTATTGCAAAAGCTCCGCCATAAATGGCGGAGTTAACAACAGGTCTGATTACCTCTTTCTATCCCCGCGTCCCTTCCACCGCCCATCTGCTTTCGCATGAAAATCAATCAACCGTTGTTGTTGCTCTTCGGTAAGTATGGGTTTCAATTGCGACTTTACAGAATCAAGTACTACACTCATCTGTGCGTTTGAAGAAACTTCAATGGCTTCAAGTTGCTGCGAAGCCCACTCTGCGATTGGTTTAATTTGTTTCGCCTGCGCGCTGTCGGGTTTTACAACGCGATAGATCGTACTGGCAAACCATTCTTTTTTGCGCTCATTGCCCATGTCTCGCCCATGTTTTCTTCCCTCGTATTTGTGAAAGAGTCCAGGAACCAGCAGCCCAATTAATATTCCCACAATCAAGGTGGCACATAAGATGAGTATCGATTTTCTACGTTCGCTTGTCATAAATCGTTATTTAATATTTCGTTAAAATCAAAAGAAACAATTTCTTCTGTTTGGGTAGTCGTATCCTCCAATCCAAAAAGCGATTGCAGATTTAGCTGATCAGCAAATACAGCGTTAAGTGCAAGCAATGCGATCACCACACCCACCATCGCCAATTGATATTTCTTGAAGAAGCTTAAAATCTGGCGATCTATTTGTACGCCTACATTTTGAATCTTGGTTATTATTTTTTTCGAGAAGTATGGGCCAAATGTGGCCGGATTATTTCTCAACAAAACTTCACGCATTTTTTTATAGTGTGAGAGATCAGTTGCCACCCCCGCATTCGTCTTAAGGGATTTTAGCAGAAGCTCCTTCTCTTCCACGTTCATCGGCTCATCAAATGAACGGATGTATAAGTCTTCTATTTCCTGTGGTGTCATGCTTTGTAATGTTTAGCTAATACCAACTTTAATTTTTTCTGTGCCCGTGATAACCGTGATAGCACGGTGCCAAGAGGGATACCTAAAATTTCTGCCGTCTCTTCTGTCGAATATCCTTCCACCATTCTCAATGTGACCACCGCCTGAAAATCTGTATCCAATCGGCTAATCTCATAATGAATAATGTCTTTCATATCGGCATGCTCATCAGGTGTCTTCACCCAGCGTCCGTCTTCAATCGGCATGAAGAAAAGATTTCTTCTTTTTCTTCTTTTGATTTCATTTAGAGAGAGGTTGATGGCAATTCGTATCAGATATGTGCTTACAGCCGACTCTCCTTTAAACTTATCAAGCGCTTCATAAAAACGAATAAATACCTCCTGTCCAACATCTACTCCTTCGGTCGTGTCGCCCAGCATTGACTTAACTACACCCGCTACTTTGCTCTCATGACGATCT
>JANOLM010000208.1:0-4292 GCA_031419815.1 Bacteroidia bacterium | reverse complement strand
TTCGCAAGTTCAGTCCAAATTACTTTCATATTACCAATTCTCAGATTCTTTCTCTAAGGATTTTTGGCTTATTACTCTTCCGTGCTTATAATCTTCGTTTGACTGATCTAACATCGCTTTGTAGGCTTTTTGACTCATGGGTCTTAGACTAGCCTCATACGATTCTTTGATAGATTGTTTTTTTACGCCTTCAACTTTCTTGATCACCGCGCTGTCTTTAATTTGTGCCAACCATTGAATAAGCTCTATCTTCTTTACTGCGATACTCATAGTTACAATTGTAAAATGTAATTATAAAATTATGAAAATAAATCCAAACTTATATCAGCTTATCCTGATTCGCCCTTGCAATAGCTTCCGACTTGCTCCTTACCTGAAGTTTGGAGTAAATATTTTTAATGTGAGTTTTGGAAGTCTCTTTCGAAATAAAAAGTTCTTCTGAAATCTGGGTGTAGGTTTTTCCTTCTGAAATAAGTTGAAGAATTTCGGTCTCACGCTTTGTCAACGGACTGTTTGGATTCACATGATAGTTATCAATAACAAGGCGTGCTATCTTACTGCTCATAGGAGCACCACCTTTTTCAATTTCATCCAAAGCCGATAATAGTTCAAGATAATTTGCACTCTTTGTTATGTAGCCCGATGCCCCAGCCTTTAACGCTTCAAAAACTAATTCACTGTCTTCATAAACAGAGACCATGATAATTTCCGAACTATGACTCTTATCTTTTATGATTTTTGTCCCTTGTATACCACTCATGCCTCCGGGCAGGCCAATGTCCATAAGCACAATATCGGGTTTATCCTGATTGAGATGCTTAATGGCCTCTTCGCAGGTGGCATAGCCATTGACTACAAAAAACCGTTCCGAACTATTTACAATCAACGTAAAGCTATTGCGAATTTCTGCATCGTCTTCAACGATTAAAACTCTTTTTTTAGCGGGTGTTGTCATACACTTTATTTTTTTGGATTTTAAAAATTAAACTAACTAAAGTCCCTGCTTGGGCACTACTGGTAAGACGCAATGCTGCGTGAATTCTTTTGGCGCGCAAATTCATGTTTCGTATGCCATTCAATTTTGTTTCTTCCGTTTGAAATCCAATTCCATCATCCTCCAATATCATCTCAAACAGATCGTTATTTCTTTTCAAGATAAAAGAAACATTCTTAGCTTTTGCATGGGCAAATACATTGGCCATAGCTTCTTTAAATATCAAATTGGCCTCTCGCCCAAAACCATAAGGGACACGAACTATTTCATCCTTCAATTCATTAAACGCACGAAACTTAATGTCCTTTTCCTCAAATAGCTTTTCGCCAAAATCCCGTATATGGAGAAACAACTTGGAGAGTTCATCATTTACCGGATCAATACTCCAAATGAAATCGCGTGTACCAGAATATAAATATTTAGCTGAGTCTTCCACTTTATTGTAGAGAACAGAAGAGTGCCCATTGGCTTGCAACTTCATCTGGCTTACGTAATTGATAATACGGGTAAGTTGGTTGCCCATTTCATCGTGAAAATCTCTGGCAATCTCTTTGCGCAAACTGTCTTGTTCCTGCTGGCGAATTTTTTGCGTCTCTAACATTTTACTAATATTTCTACGCACCCGAAAATATAAGTAGAGTGAGAGTACACTAATGATAATACCGGCTATTCCCACTTGGAAGGCACCGGTTTGATAAAAAGGAGCTCTGATAACAAAGGAATATTGTAAAGGTGTATCCTCCCAGCTTCCCTGGCTGTTTGTTGCACGGGTTTTAAATACATAATTGCCAGGGGGTAAATTACCGTACGTAGCTTGGGCAATGGAAGAAGATTGCGACCAGGTCTTATCAAAATTTTCTAGAAAATATTTGAATTGTACAGACTTAGGATAACGCTTATCAACCCGGTTAAATCTAAATGTGATATGATTTTTGCTCGATGGAAGAATGAGCCTGGTCGGAATTTTAAAAAAGCCCTGAACACTTTCTGAAAATTGCAGGTCTCTCACTTGATCATAAAATATTTCAACTGCTGTCAGATGCAAGTCAAATGAACTTCTGTCCTTGCTCCCGAGGTTGTTGTATTGATAGACGCCATCCACCAATCCAAAATATTTTTCATCACCCAGAAAAAACGCATTCTGGTTGGTTTCCACACCAGCAAGACCATTGTCATAGCCAAATGACAAATTTTCCACAATGTTCAACTCCTTATCAAGTCGTATTCTGGTGATCCCTTTTTCAGTTCCAATCCATAGCCGATCCTCGTTATCAGCCGCTACAAAATTGATAAAATCGGATGGCAACCCTTCTCTTGAATCAATAATTCGCCTTGTTTTGGAAATCGGATCAAAAAGCATTACCCCAGCACCACCAGAACCAATCAGCAGCAAGGACTTATAAATGTTGATCGATTGGATGACGGTGTTAGAAAACTCAGGCAGTGAAATCGTGCTCACACGCCCGTCCTTAATGGCATTCAATCCAAATTCACTTCCACAATAGATTGTTTTGTTCTCCGGAAAATATTTAATGGAGGCTACATTACTTCCATTAAGTCCATCCTGTGGCGTGAAGTTTTTAAAAGACGCACCATTGTAATATCCAACACCACCACCGATAGTTCCATACCAAATTCTATTCTGATCATCAACTTCAAGACAGTTAATATTACTGCTGGAGATTCCATCTTCGCGGGTGAACCACTTTACTTTATCCTGGACATCATCGAATTTACCTAACCCCGATGATGATGCTATCCAAACGGTGCCACCCATATCTATTTTAATTGCATGCACGCTATTACCCGTTGATAAATTAGTTTTGTAGTTGGAGACTTTTCCGTTATCCATTTTCCAGAGGCCACGGTTCAGGGATCCTATCCACGAAACTCCATCCTTACTTTTCTCAATTGCCGTGACTGCTGTAAGGCGTTTGGAACTACATCGGTCAAAATCCTGCATAAAATATTTGTAAAGACCGTTGCCTGAGCTTCCTATCCAGGTGTTGCCCTCTGCATCTGGAAAAATCTGGGTGACATTTACTTCTTTTAAAACAGTGTCAATCACGTGTAGCTCATTTTGATTGTATTCCCGAAATAGGCCCTTCTCTGAATTTGTCCAAAAAAAATTATGAACTGAATCGAATTGTATAATATGGTTTTTAACATTGATCTGCCGTTTGCTGATTTCTTTCGAATTAAAATCAATCGAAAAATATCCCTGGTTAGAATTTACCCACACTTCATTTTTATAATTGAAAATAGTGAGCGCCTGGTTAAATTTTTCTTTGTGAGAGATCGTGAATTCTTTTTTTTGTGAACGAATGAGGAAACTGCTATCGTTTAGATATAAGCAAATATCTTTGTTGGGCAACAAGTGCGTATATAAAATAATCTTGTCCTTTCGCACCCGGTTGTCCCAATAGTAAACAGAGTCTTTATAAATTTTTCCCAACTTCCCTTGGTTGTTTACTAAAAAAATGGTGTCTTGATATTCAAACACCCTTCGCACTCTGCGCCCTGTATAAGGCGGCACAGGAGGTTGAAATTTCATAAAATCAGTTCCATCAAACCTGCTGATGCCTCTGGGATGTACGATCCAAAGATTTTGTTTGGAATCAAGCTTGAGGTAATTTATGATGTTACTGAGTAGTCCATCGCGGGTGGTGTAAACTTTAAACTCGCGTCCATCAAATCTCGCTAACCCCCCACCCTGTGTGCCTATCCATAAATAACCATTGGAATCCTCCAAAATCACATTCACTTGCGACTGGGGCAAACCATCCACTACGGTATACTGACGCAATGAGAATTGCTGCGCCTCCGTGGGGAGGGCAACCACGAAAAGAAAAATTGTAAGAAACCAGACCTTGTGCATACAACCTGAACTGTAAAATACGCGTAATTGTCTCAATAGATTGTAACGCAATTTACGTCAATATTTGCAGGATGAGGAATCAGTTATTCTTGCAGAAAGTCACTTTACCTTTCAGAAAGCGGTATATTTATTTCAATGAAAATAAATCTTATAGTCCTTCTAGTTTGTGTTTGTGCTCCACAACCATGAATTTGAAATTCCAAAAACTTGTGTCTATTCTCAGTACTTCGGATTATTAAGGTAGAATTTAACCGCATGACGGAAGATGAAATCCGGAAAGAACAAGAGATCATAGAACTCTCTAAGAAAGACGCAAAGGCTTTTGGAGAGTTGTATGAAAAATATTTCGACCGGATATTCAATTATATCTACCGGCAAACTGATGATGAAGACCTGGCAGGCGATTTGTGCTCACAAACT
>JANOLM010000207.1:0-1517 GCA_031419815.1 Bacteroidia bacterium | reverse complement strand
ATTCAAGGTACTAGTGTAGTAACAATTAAATTTTGCAACAATGCTTTTGGGGGTTCGACCCCGATGGGGTCGTATGTTTATAGTAGAAATAGGGCTATAAACATTCGACTCCGTAGGAGTCGAACAGAAATGGCATGAAGGTTCATGATCTCTGTTGCATTTAATATGTTGCGTAATTAAATTTTCCCTACACTAGTCTAGCTTAAGGTCATCCGGATTTTACCATGTAATAATCGGCTAAAACTGACTGCCACTTTATTTATTCGACTTTTCAAGATGACTATCCCATTCGTTGATTTAAAAGCTCAGTACCTCAACATCAAGTCCGAAGTGGATGTTGCTGTGGGTTCAGTTTTTGAAAACAGTGTATTTGTAGGAGGCCATTTTGTTATAGAATTTGAGAAATCGTTCTCCGAATTTTATAATATCAATCATGGCATTGGTGTAGGCAATGGCACAGATGCTCTTTTTCTTATCCTCAAAGCTCTTGGGATTGGGCCAGATGATGAAGTAATCACTCCGGCACACAGCTGGATATCTACAGCGGAGACAATCTCATATGTCGGGGCTACTCCAGTTTTTGTTGATGTCGATAACCTCTATTATACAATTGCGGTTGAATCTATCCTGCCAAAAATAAATCCTAAAACAAAAGCGGTTATTGTTGTTCACTTATTCGGACAAGCGGCTCCCGTTATTGAGATTGCTGAGCTTTGTAAGAAACATAATTTATTCCTGATTGAAGATTGCTCACAAGCTCATTTAACTCAGGAGGGGAATCAATTGGTTGGAAAGTTTGCAGTAGCTAGTGCCTTCAGCTTTTATCCAACAAAAAACCTGGGAGCTTATGGTGATGCCGGATGTGTCATTACTTCCGATACTAATTTAGCTTTGAAAATTCGCAGGTTGGCTAATCATGGAGGTCTTCATAAGGATGAGCATTTAATGGAGGGAATCAACAGCAGGTTAGATTCCTTGCAAGCTGCTTTCTTGAGTGTTAAGCTTAGGCATTTGCGCAAGTGGACTGATCAGCGAATCCAAAATGCCACGCTTTATAAAACTTTACTAAAAGATAAGCAGGAAGTAAGTCTTCCCTCTGTAAGGATTGGCACAAAACATTCATTTCATTTGTTTGCAATAAAAGTAAAGCAACGTGATGAGTTGAAATCTTTTTTGCGGACTTGTGGAATCCAAACAATGATTCATTACCCAACTGCCTTGCCGTTTGAACCAGCTTACGTCTTTCTTAAGCATAAGCCTGAGGAATTTCCGGTAGCATTAGCACTATCTCATGAAATTTTGTCTCTGCCTATTTATCCTGAACTATCGGAGGAACAGATCACGTTTGTTTGTGAGAAGATTAAAGGGTTTTACCGCTAATACGCAAGGACGCAAAGTTACCAGTTGAATCTATGGAGAGGGAAATACTCAATCAATATTCAAAGGAAATTCTGAGTGCTGCAATAACAGTCCATAAAGAAATGGACCAGGTTTAGTGGAAGCGATTTACCAGCAAT